>DATLFW010000230.1:0-3367 GCA_035540775.1 Acidimicrobiia bacterium | reverse complement strand
CCGTGGAGACGATCGTCGGATCCGAGGACCGGGAGCGCGACGACGGCCGCCTCGTCGGGATGGGGGAATTCGGGGAGCTGCGCGGGGCGCCGCGTGCGCCGGACCCGATCCAGCAGGCCTCCGGTGCCCGCTCCGACGATGCGCCGGGCGTCGGCCTTCCCCGTTCCGGCTGTGGCCCGAACCATGGGGGTGCCGCCGTTCAACTCCACGTACGCAACGTGCGACGCCCCGGTCGCAACCCTGATCGCCTCGGTCGTCCACGTGAGTTTCGACTTGAGGTCGCCGTCGCGATGGAGCACCTCCGCCGCTTCGACGGCGAGGTCGAAGAGCAGCTGCCCGTCGAACGGTGCAGGCCCGGACGCAGGGAGGCGCCCGTCGGGGCGACGGGATCGCATGTCGCTACGCGGACCGCTCATCGGGCTGGTCGGCGCCGGCGAGTGAGTCGCCGCCGCCGGCGATGGCTCGCAGCTGGTCGATGCTCTGGCGGATGAGGCGCGACACGTGCATCTGGCTCACGCCCACCTCCTCGGCGATCTCTGCCTGCGTCCGTTCCTCGAAGAAGCGCAGGTAGAGGATCTTGCGTTCCCGCTCGGGCAGCGTGGAGAGGAGCGCGCGCAGTGACGCTCGTTCCGGCGCCATGGTGACCTCCGGGTCGACGGCGCCGAGCAGTTCGGCTCGTCGCGTCTCGCCCTCACCGTCGCTCACGGGCTCGTCGAGTGACACCCCCTGGTAGGCCGTGCGCCCGACTTCCATGGCCTCGAGCACGTCTTCTTCCGTACACCCCATCGTCTCCGCCAGTTCGGTGATGGTGGGGGAGCGGCCGAGTTCCTGCGACAGGCGGCCCACCGTCTGCCCGAGCTCGAGGTACGTCTCCTGAACGCGGCGGGGCACCTGCACCGCCCACCCCCGGTCGCGGAAGTGGCGCTTCAACTCGCCGATGATCGTGCTGGCGGCGAACGTCGTGAACTTGACCCCGCGCTCGGGGTCGAACCGTTCGACCGCCTTCACGAGCGCGAGGGAGGCCACCTGCTCGAGGTCTTCGATCGGTTCGCCCCGCCGGGCGTACCGGTGGGCGAGGCGGCGGGCGAACGACACGTGTTCCTCGATGAGGCGGTCGCGGACTGCCTTGTCGCCCGTCTCGCTGTACTCGGTGAATTCCTGATCGGTCATGGGCGTCACGCCGAGAGGCGCTTCACCACCCTCACGTGCGGGCGGCCGGAATTGGACTCGAGGGCGTACGAATCGGTGAGCGCCTCGATCAACGAGACCGAGAGATCCCCCTCGTCGCCCTCGAGCGGGGTCCGTTCCCCGTCGGCGCTCCCTTCGATCGCCAATTCCGTGCCGTCGACGGAATAGGTGAGGGTGAGCGTCCCGTTCGCCGCGTCGCCGGTCGACGTGCCGAGGAGGAGCCGGCACATCTCGGCGACCACCACCCGGAGGTCCTCCACCTCGTCGTAGGTGAGGCCGAGACGGCTGGCGACCCCGGCGGCGGTGAGTCGCGCGACCATGGCGTACTCGGCCGATGCCGGGATGGTGAGGTGCACTTGGTCTGTCATGTTCCCTTCCGTACGGTATTGATCAGGAATTTTTTCCCGGATCGCGCATGGGCAATCACAGGGAGCGGGTAACAGAGGGCGAGTGTAGGTTCCCTCCCCGGCGAGCCAGCCGGGGGACTTGCGCGTCCCTATCGATCTCGATGACGGCGGGAGAGTCGACATGATGACGGAAGACCGTGAAGAAGAGGTCCGCACCGAGCCACGCGAGTTCGGCGTCGACGTCCGAGACGGCGACGGCGAGGTCACCGTGGCGATCGAGGGCGAGGTCGACCTCTACACCGCTCCCAAGCTGCGGGAGCACCTCGACGAGGCCATCGATCGGGGCACCGATCGCCTCGTCGTCGACCTGACGCGAATGGACTTCATCGACTCCACGGGCCTCGGTGTGCTCGTGGGTGCCCAGAAGCGGCTTCGGGAGGGTGGCGGTGAGATGACGCTGCGCAACCCGAGCCGGTCGACGCACAAGATCCTCGAGATCGCAGGTCTCACTCAGCTCTTCACGATCGAGTAGCGCGTCGGGCGGGTCCGTGAGGGCCCGCCCGGTCGTGCACGTCTCGGCATGCATCTTCCGGGCCACGGTGGGCGTAGTCCTTCGCGGACGTGGGTACCAGGCCTTCACCACCACGCCGCCCAGTCTCTGACTCGCATGGTCGACATTCAGTTCGCCCCAGCTCTGGCCCAGCCCGACGTCACGCAACGATTCGACGCGATCCCCGAGAGCGTGACCGCCACGAGGCGATGGGTGCGTGAGGAATTGGAACGGCACGGTGTTGCGCACCGTCGCCGAATTGTCGAACTGCTGGCCACGGAACTGGCGTCGAACGTGGTGATTCACGTCGGTGCCCCGTTCGAGGTCGGCGTGACCTTCGACGGCAGCGTCATCCGTGTCGCGGTGCGAGATCCCAGCCCCGAAATGCCGCGCGAGACCAACGCCGACAGCGACGCCACCGCTGGGCGGGGATTCACCTTGGTGCGGCGTCTGAGCCGTCGGTGCGGGGTGGACGCGTCGGACCGGGGCAAGGTCGTCTGGTTCGAGGTCGACGCCTTCCGCCAGTTCGCCCAGCCCCACTTCCAGCCGAGTCGGAACGCGGACAGCGCGAGCTGATCGCCCGCTGTCGCTGCGCCGATGGAGTCTGTTGGTGTCACGGTCCTCCCCGCCCATGGACGCGCGGCGCCCGGCCGCCGAAACGCTGTACCCGACGGGGGCGATGACGAAACCGAGCCCGGTCAGCGGTCCGCCCGGCTGGCGAGGATTGGGCCCTTTCCGACCTGGGTGAGGCGAAGCGCCGTCACGAGTCCGACCCCGCCGACGTTGTTCCCGACGATGGCGAGGCCGACGGCGGAACCGGCGTCGAGATAGCCGAACGGAGCGCCGACGTGGAGGGCAGCGAACATCTCGTGGGCCGTCACGACGGTGTGGATGAGGGGACCGACGAACAGGGGAAAGGCCGCCACCGTGGCCGCCACCAACTTTCCGACCGTGTTCTCCGCCCGCCGCTCCATCCACGTCATCAGCGTGATGACCATCCCGGCGAGGATGGCCGCCGCGAGCGCCGTCCATCCCAGGCCGAGTTCGGCATACGTGCGGCCCGTTTCGATCGCCTCGTCGTCCAAGCGCGGAAACGCAGAGACGACCAGGCCCATGACGATCCACCCGCCGAGGAGGTTGGTGAGCGCCGTGCCCGCCCAGAGCCGGGCGAGATCGAGCAACGAGGCCCGCCCTGCTGCCGCTGCCATGACGGGGACGAGGAAGTTCTCGGTGAAGAGCTCGCTCCCCGCCAGGACGAGCGCGTAGAAGCCGAGGGCGAAGG
>DATLFW010000229.1:0-6144 GCA_035540775.1 Acidimicrobiia bacterium | reverse complement strand
CCTCTGGAGGTCGCATGCGGGCCCGACCGATCGCCGTCGTCGCTGCCGTCGTCGCCGTCGCCCTGACGCTGGCCGGATGCGGGAACGCCGGATCCGGCGAGGGCGCCACCGGCAGCGAGACCTCGCGCTCGGGGAATGGCGACCGCCCCGGCGTCACCGACACCGAAATCCGAGTCGGTGGTGTCGCCGGGGTGACCAATCCGACCGGGGCCCCGCTCGCCAGCGCCTTCGACGGCGCCCGCGCCTACTTCGACGTGGTGAACGAGCGCGGCGGAGTGCACGGCCGGCAGGTCCGTCTCGTCGCCACCCGCGACGACCAGAGCGCCGCCTCCCGCAATGTCGCCCAGACCCGCGCCCTCGTCGAGGAGGACGGGGTCTTCGCCGTCGTGCCGGTCGCCACCGTGCAGTTCACGGGCGCCGACTATCTCGCCGAGAACGGCGTCCCCGCCTTCGGCTGGAACATCAACGCCGAGTGGCAAGGACCGGACAACCTCTTCGGCCAGCGCGGGTCGGCAACGTGCTTCGACTGCGCCACCCCGTCGCTCCCCTGGTTGGCCCGCCAGGCGGGCGCCGAGCGCGTGGGGGTCATCTCCTACACCGCGCCCCAGTCCCGCGACTGCGCCGCGGGCTTCAAGAACAGCTTCGAGAAGTACGGACCCGACCTCGTGTTCGAGGACACGAGCGTTCCCTTCGGAACGGTGGACTACAGCGCCGACATCGCCCGGATGCGCGAGCAGCGTGTCGATCTCGTGGCCACCTGCTTCGACGGGAACGGGGCAGCCACCCTGACCCGCGCCATCCACGACGCCGGACTCGACACGGCCCTCTACCTCCCGAACGGCTACGACCACGAGTTCGTGCGCCGGCAGGCGACGGTGCTCGAGGGCTCCTACGTCGGCGCCCTCTTCACGCCCTTCGAAGCCCGAGGCAGCAACGAGGCACTCGACCAGTTCCTCGCCGCCATGGAGGCCGCCGGCAAGCCGGCGAACGAACTCGCCCTCGTGGGATGGATCGCCGCCGACATGTTCGTCACCGGCGTCGAGGCGGCCGGCGAGGACTTCACCCGCCAGTCGGTCGTCGACGCCCTCAACGCCGAGCGCGAGTACGACGCCGGAGGGATCGTCCCGCCGATCGACTGGACTCGCGCGCACGACCAGGTCGGCGGGAACGCGTGCACGTCGTTCCTCCGGATCGAAAGCGGCGAGCTGCGTCTCGTGAGCGAGGATCCGTCGAAGCCGTTCACCTGCTTCCCGACGGGGACCGAGACGCTGCCCGACCCCATCTTCCGGTAACGGCCGCGGGGAGACGCCGTGACGGAGTTCCTCCGCTTCGCCCTCAGCGGGCTGCCGCTCGGCTGCGTCTACGCCCTCATGGCCGTCGGCCTCGTCCTCACCTGCCGGACGTCGGGGGTCTTCAACCTCGCCTTCGGCGCCCAGGCGTTCGTCTCGGCGGCCGTGCACTACCAACTCCACGAGGTGTACGAATGGCCGCGGGCGGCGTCGCTCGTCGTCGCGGTGGCCGTCGCCGGCCCGATCCTCGGGGTGATCCTCGACCGGGGCCTGTTCCGGTACCTGCGGTCGTCGCCCGTCGTCGTCCGGCTCGTCGTGGCCCTCGGTCTCCTCGTCGCCCTGCCCGCCATGGTCGAGGTGTGGGTCGGGAGCGGGGTCAAGTTCGACCCCCCTGGCGTCGCCCCCAATCCCGATCGCGTCTTCCGCTGGGGCGACTACGCCCTGAACGCCGACCAGGTCGCGGCCGTCGTCGCGACGGTCGTGCTGGTCGGCGCCCTGACGATCCTGCTGGCCTCGACGAGGCTCGGCCTGCGGATGCGGGCCGTCGTGGAAAGCCCTCGCCTCTCGGAGCTGGCCGGCGTCGACGCCGACCGGGTGACGACCGCGGCGTGGCTGCTGTCCGGGCTGATGGCGGGCCTGGCCGGCGTCCTGCTCTCGCCCCTCTTCGCGACCCTCGACGACGTCAACTTCACCGTGCTGCTGGTGGCCGCCATCGCCGCCGCCGCCTTCGGCCGTCTGTCGAGCATCACCCTGACGCTGGCCGGGGGCCTCGTGCTCGGCGTGACCCAGCAGGTGCTGGCCGGATACCTGCCGCTCGACAGCGTCCTCGCGCAGGGCCTGCGCCCGTCGTTGCCGTTCGCCATGCTCTTCCTGCTCCTCCTCGTGTTGCCGGGACTGCGCGCAGGCGCCGTCGACGATCCGCTCGCGGGCGTCGACCCTCCTCCCCCGCCGCTCACCGTCGCCCATCGCCACGGCATCACCTCGCGGCTCGTGCAGGCGGCCGGGGTCACCGCCCTCGTCGTGGCGGCCCTCGTCTTCGTGTCGGACTACTGGCTCTTCCTGCTCTCGACCGGCGTCGTCTTCGCCATCGTCTTCCTCTCGATCACGGTGATCACCGGGATGGCGGGGATGGTGTCGCTCGCCCAGGCGACGTTCGCAGGTGTCGGCGCCTTCACGGCCGCCCAGCTCGCCGTGCGCTACGACGTGCCGATCCTCCTGGGGATGTTCCTCGGCGCCGTCCTGGCGGCGGGCCTCGGCGCCCTCATGGCGCTTCCCGCCCTGCGTCTCGGCGGCGTCCACCTCACGCTGGCCACCCTCGCCTTCGCCCTCATGGTCGACAACGTCGTGTTCCCGCTCGACGCGGTGAGCGGCGGGAGCCTGGGCCTCGCCGTGCCCCGTCCCCTCGTCGGACCTTTCGACTTCTCCGGCGACACCGCGTTCTTCCTCCTCGCGGTCGCGGTGTTCGCCGTTGCCGGGGTGGCAACGGTCCTCGTCCGGCGGGGCACGGTCGGGACGACCCTGGCGGCGATGCGGGGGTCGGAGGTGGCGACGGCCGCCATGGGCGTCAACCCGCTGCGGGCCAAGGCGCTCGCCTTCGCCCTGTCGGCCGGCGTAGCAGGTGCCGGCGGTGCCCTCTACGCCGCCCTGCTCGGCCGCATCAGCCCCGCCGATTTCACGTCGTTCTTCGGGCTCTTCTGGGTCGTGCTCGTCGTCACGCTGGGGGCGCGCAGCGTCGAGGGGGCGCTGGTGGCCGGCGTTGCTTTCGCCGCCTTCCCCGAATTCCTCGACGCCGTCGGCCTCCCCGGCGAGATGGCCTACGTGGTGTTCGGTCTCGGCGCGCTGTCGTTCGCCCGCCACCCCGAGGGGGCTGTCGAGGCGGCGAGACGGGGCGTCACGGCCCTCTGGCCAGGACGGGCACGATGACCCCGGCGCTCGAAGCGCGCAGCATCCGCAAGTCGTTCGGAGGCGTCACCGCGTTGATCGACGTCTCGATGGTCGTGGCGCCGGGCGAGACGGTCGGGTTGATCGGGCCGAACGGCGCTGGAAAGACGACGCTGTTCGACTGTCTCTCTGGCGTGCAGCGTCCGGACGGTGGCCGGGTGTCGATGGCCGGGCGCGACGTGACCCACCTCCCCGTCCATCGCCGGGCGCGCCTCGGTCTCGGACGCACGTTCCAGCGCGTCGAACTCTTCCCGGGGCTCACCGTGCGCCAGCACCTCCTGCTGGCCGAACGCGTTCGCACCGGTGAGGGCGGGTTGTGGGGTGACCTGCGCGGGCAGGGACTGGCGTCGCGATCGGAGCAGGCGACGGTGGAAGCGATGATCGGCCTCGTCGGGCTCGATGGGGCCGCCGACGCCCTCGTCGAGTCACTCGACCTTGGTCACCGGCGCCTCGTCGAACTGGCCCGAGCGCTCGTCGGACGACCGACCGTGCTCCTTCTCGACGAACCGTCGTCGGGGCTGGACCACGTCGAGACACAGGCGATGGTGGCCACGCTCGACGCCGTACGGCGCGAGCGGGGGACGGCGGTCGTGCTCGTCGAACACGATCTCGACATGGTGACGACGGTGGCGGAGCGCCTCTACGTTCTCGACCACGGCGTCGTGATCGCGCACGGTGAGCCGGAGCGCGTCTTCGCCGAACCAGGGGTGCGCACGGCGTACCTCGGAGCGTCGGCATGACGCCCCCGGTGCTCGAGTTCGACGCCGTCGACGCGGGATACCGGGAGTTTCACGCCCTGTTCGCGGTGTCGTTCTCCGTCGCCCCCGGCTCGGTGACGGCGCTTCTCGGTCCGAACGGCGCCGGGAAGACGACGGTGGCGAGGGTGGCGTCCGCGCTCGTCCGTCCGACGAACGGGCGGGTGCGCTTCGACGGCGAGGACGTGACGACTGAGGCGCCGTGGCGGCTGACCCGCCGGGGACTCGTCCACGCGCCGGAAGGGCGCGGGGTGTTCGCCGGGCTGACGGTCGAGGAGAACCTCCGCCTCACCCTCGCCCCTCCGCCCCGGCGCCGCTTTCGGCCGTTCATCGCCGTCCACACGGCCATGAACGGCCGAAAGCGGGCGACGGACGAGGCGGTCGAGCGGGCGCTCGACGCCTTCCCCGTTCTCGGTCAGCGGCGGCGGCAACCAGCAGGGACCCTGTCGGGCGGCGAACAGCGCATGCTCGCGCTCGCCCGCGTGCTCGCCGACCCGCCCCGCCTGCTCGTTGCCGACGAGCTCTCGCTCGGCCTCGCTCCGCTCGTGGTCGACGCCGTCTACGAGGCCCTCGCCACCGTGCGGGCGCAGGGAACGAGCGTCCTCCTCGTCGAACAACACGTCCGGCGGGCGATCGATCTCGCCGACCACGTCGTGGTGCTCCGCAGCGGGCGTGTCACGTACGACGGCGCCCCGTCCGACGCCGCCGCTGCCGTCGAGGCGCTCCTCCCCCTCCCGACGACCTGAACCCTGCTGTTTCGGCTGTTTCGGCTGTTGGTGCCGGTCATGACCGGTACCAACAGCCGAAACGAGGATGGAACTGGGAACGGTCAGGCGGGGCAGGTGACGCCGGACTGGGCGAGCAGGTCGCAGACCGTCGTCCGGCTCACCTTCCACTCCCCGTCGACCATCACGGCCTCCCCCGGGAAGTTCGGAAGCGCCACGGTGCCGTTCACGAGGATGTTGAAGAGGACCGTCGCCGAGTCGGCCCCCGTGAACGCGATGTTCGCGACCTCGCCGGTCACGCCTGGGGGCTCCGCCTCGCCCGCGGCCGTGAACGTCTCCGACAACTCGTCGGCGTCCTGCACCGCCGCGATCCGTTCCTCGCGCGGGTTGGTGCCGTCGAGGAAGGTCTCGAAGGCCGCCGTGATCTCGGCCCGCGCCGCCTCGGGATCGTCGGGCTGGCCGACCTGGGTTGACGTCGTGGTCGAGGGCCGGCTCGTGGTCGAGGCCGCCTCGTCGTCGTCGCCGCCGTCACACGCCGTGGCGACCAGGCCGAGCACGACGACCGTCACCCCCGCCACCAGGCCACGGAACCGCTGCATGTCGCCCCCTCAAAGGCGGACGGTCTGGGCCGCCCGTCGACCTTTCCGGAAGCCTACGGACGCACACGGACCGCGACACCGGGGCAAACGGAGCGTGAAAGCGGAAAGCGGACGACGCTCCCGGCGCTGCACCCCACGATCGTCGGTTGCCACAATCCGCGCGAAGTGGTTTGATTCGCACACCTGACACGAACGTCAGGAACCAGTTCGGCGAACGGGGAAGCAGATGCGGGTTCGGGGACTCGCCACGGCACTGGGCGTGGCGGTAGTGGCAGCCATTCCGGGAATCCACGCCGCGACGGCGGCGCCGCCGAGCACCACGTCGGCGACACGGGCCATCGTGTTCAACGGCGAGGGCAACCGCCTCTGGACCTACGACAGCGAGAATCCCTCGCAGCGACAGGTCATCATCCAGAGCGCCAACGACGCCGCCGCCACGCCTGCCAACGACGTCGGCCTCGACATCAACGCCCAGATCTGCCTGCACGAGTTCGGCGGGCGGCACTACTTCATCGCCGGCGAGGACACCTCGCAGGGCTCGCTCGACGGTCAACCCGGTTGGGGCTGGTTCGAACTCGTCGGCGACACCGTCGGCAGCCTGTCGGCGATCGAGCACGGCAAGCTCATCCCGAGTTGGGCGCAGGCCGGTGACGTCGGGCAGGAGAACTACGGCTGCGGGTTCCTTCCGAACGGCGACCTCCTGCTGTCGGACGTGGGCGACCAACTCCCCCACGAGCCCGCCTCCGGCCAGCTCCACCTCTGGTTCCTCGACCCCGATACGGGCTTCGACGACGAGACCCACGCCGACGTGTCTGGTGATCCCGCCGCCGTCGTC
>DATLFW010000228.1:0-2509 GCA_035540775.1 Acidimicrobiia bacterium | reverse complement strand
GCGCCGGCCCATCAGGGCATCAACCACGGCCTCGGTCGTCAGGCCCTCCTTGAGGAACCAGTCGTCGGGGGCGTCGACAGCCTCGATCCGCCGATCCAGTCCGGCGTCCTCCAGCAGGCGCCGGTAGGCCTCGACCTCGACGAGTTCGGGCACGCGCCGGCGTCAGACGGCGGCGGGTTCGGGGTCGCGTCCAGGGTCGCCTCCGGCGTCGCGTTCGGCGACGGGCGCTCCCCGCCCCGCTCGCGTGAAACGGTGCGCCACGACGTAGCCGACCCCGAAGATCACGGCGCCGCCCACGGCGTCGAGCCAGTAGTGGTTGCCGGTCACGACGATGGCGAAGAGCGTGAGGGCGGGGTACAGAGCGAAGGCGATCTGGGCCCACCGCCGCTGGACGCGCGGCGCCAGGGCCACCGCACAGAACAGCGACCAGCCGAAGTGGAGGCTCGGCATGGCCGCGAACTGGTTCGAGATCTCCTGCATCCCGCCGGAGTTGAACGACCAGATCGTCGGATACCGGGCCAGCGTGTCGACGTAGGAGTACGACTCGGGCAGGAGCCTGGGCGGCATGAGCGGCCAGGCGACGAAACCGACGAGGGCCAAGCCGGTGGTGATCGCCAGCGTGTTGCGCATCCGGGGGTAGTCGTCGGTGTGGCGGCGGAAGAGCCAGATGATCGCCCCCGCCGTCACCAGGAAGTGGAGCGACCCGTAGAAGTAGTTCATCGCCACGATCACGGGCTTCACGTTGAGGAACCAGTCCTGCAACGTCTCCTCGAAGTACAGGCCCATGGCCCGTTCCCATCCGATCAGGTCGCGGGCGTTGGCGAAGGCCTCCACCTCGCCGCCTTCGTTGGCGTTCCGGATGGCGGTGTAGACGAGGTAGAAGACGACGATCACCGTCGCCTCGACCCACCAGTAGAGGGTCCGCCCGTCGCGGAGGACCCGGGCGTGGAACCGGGGCCGGAAGGCCTCCCGGGTGCCCGCCGTGATGTCGGCCATCTCAGGCCGCCTCGCTGCCGGCGTCGTCCTCGACGACGGTCAAGCGTCGCCGCCCGCCGCCGACGGCGAAGGCCGGGGCGCCGAGCAGGCTCACGATGAGCGTCATCCCGTAGACGACGAGGCCGACCCCGACGGCCTGGGTGGTGCTGGCCCCGAGTGGGCCGAGGAAGAGGACGAAGGCGCCTTCTCGCAGGCCGATGCCGTTGAGGGAGAACGGCAGCACCTGCGCGATCAGCACGGCGGGAGCGAAGGCGAGGACGGCGTAGGCGGAGATGTCGAGCCCGATCGCCCGCGTGGCGGCGAACACGGTGGCCACCATGGAGAGCTGGTAGACGGCCGCCGTTCCCATCACGCCGAGCGCCCCCCGGGGCTGCCGACGCAGCCGGTCGACGCCGACGTGGACGCTCCCGATGAAGCGTTGCCACCCTTCGTGCTCGGCGAAACGGCCGGCGAGGCCCGTGCTGCCGGCGGCGATGAGCACCAGTACCAGTAGGGCGAGGGTGCACAGCGCCAGCCCGACGGCGAAGCGCGGGGCGAACCCCAACTCGAAGAGCGACGGGTGGAGGAGGATCCCGGCGAGGCTGAGGAGCGGCAGGATCACCCATCCCGTCATCCGTTCGAGGACGACCGAAGCGAAGGCCGTCGCCGACGACCCGACCTGGTTGCTCACTCGGCTGACCCGCAGGACGTCGCCGCCGATCGTCGAGGGCAGGAAGTTCCCGACGAACTGGCCGGCCAGATAGTGCGACACGAGCCGGGGGAGCGGCACGTGCTCTTCGAACACGGCGAGCACCCGCTGCCACCGCCACGCGGAGAGCACGAATCCGAGGAGCGTGATGACGACGCCGATCGTGACCCAGCGAACGGTGGCGACGTGCTGACCTCTCGGGAGGATCGACCCGAGGTCGATGCGCGGCAGGAGGAGCGCCAGCATCGCAATGCTCGCGACGGCCCGGACCACGATGCCGATGGTTGCTCGCCGCGAAGAAGCCGGCGCCTGACCCATGGAAGGAGACCTCTGCTGCGGTGCGCGCGGAGCGCAGCGTGAACGCTTCCAGCCTACGCCGTGATCCCCGGTTTCGCGACCACCGGGGGGCGTCGCAGCGGCTCGCGACGGGGCTCCGGCCGGTAGCCTCGTGGACCGTGAGGGTGACGGTCGACGACGGGGTCGAACTCGAGGTGGTGCGACGGGGCGAGGGCTTGCCCCTCCTGCTCGTCCACGGGTTCGGCGGCCTGAAGGAAGACTTCGCCGACCACCTCGACGCCCTGGCGGTCGACCACGAGGTCGTGGCCTTCGACCACCGGGGGCACGGCGAGAGCGGCAAGACGGGGGACCCCTCGTCGTACTCGCTGAAGCGCATGGCCGCTGACGTGCTCGCCGTGGCCGATGCGTGTGGGTTCGACCGTTTCCGCCTCCTCGGGTTCTCGATGGGCGGGATGGTCGTCCAGCACGTCGTGCTCGACGCCCCCCAGCGCATCGACGCGCTCGTCCTCATGGGCACCTGCCCCGGCC
>DATLFW010000227.1:0-2153 GCA_035540775.1 Acidimicrobiia bacterium | reverse complement strand
GTTCACGGGCTCCTTGGTCCGTGTCTGACGCTGGCGACGTCGCAGCATCGCTTGCCTCCTGGGTCTTTCGATGGGTTCGAAGGGACGGGACGAGTGGTGGCTAGGTGCAGTTGCTGGGGTCGAACTCCGGGTCGACGTCGCAGATGTGCACGACCTTCAGGCCGAAGTCGCGACCGCCGGGGTCGCAGCACTCGCCGGCGGCGACCATCTCGACGAAGCGGACGTCGAGGTAGCGCTGGTGCTGGGAACCGGTACTGCGCCACCCGACGAGTTCGATGTTGACGAAGCCGACGACGTGGAACTTCGACGTCGAGCCTTGGCCCGTGACCCGGTCGAAGACCGGGATCGGAAACCGCTCTCCGGCGACGAGGCTGAGGTCATCGTCGTAGGAGTTGTGGAAGGCGCCGGTGTCGCCGCCGACGTTGCCGGGGCGGACGCTGCCCGCGTAGCCCGTGCGCGTCCAGGTCTGGAGGTCGGAGTCGGAGATGGGCGCGGTGTTGTCGAGGTCGAGGAGGCCCCAGTTGCCGGGGGCGCCGCCGTCTCGGCGCCGACGGTGCGGTCGGCGAAGCCGATGACGGAAGCGAAGGCGAAGTCGACGGGCGTCTCGGCCCGCACGTGGACGTAACCGCCGACGCCTCCCACCGAGTTGGGGTGACATTTCGTGAGGGAGGCGTCGGGGTCGTTGGCGACGGCGAGGTCGGCGGCGCCGGAGCAACCGGACTTGCCGACGGCGTAGTCGGCGGCGGCGCTGAGGGCAGCGGCGTCGGACGCCGCGATCACATTGCGCCGGCTGGCCCACAGGTTTCCGGCGTCGACGGCAACGGACGCCGAGCCGAAGAGCGCCATGATCGAAGCCGTCACCATGAGGGCGGAGATGCCGGCCTCGTCGTGGTGCAGGTCGCGGCGGAGGCGTTGGCAGCGGCCGCGCACACGGCGGGAGAGGCGGGCGGCGGCGGGGCGGAGCGTCATTCGCACCGGAACTCGCCCTTCCCTTCGAGACCGACGGTCATGGGACCGCCCGGCCACAGCGGGATGTCGATCTCGTCGTCGACGGTGATGGAGACGGTGACGCGCTCGCCCGTGCGGAGGTTGCAGGGCTGGCTGGTGCCGGGGCTGACGGCGATGTTCACGGCCGTGGGGAACGACACCGGCTCGAGGGCGTCCTGCACGCGGTCCTTGATCTCGGCCGACGTGGCATAGGGCTGCGACGCCACGCGTGCCCCTTCGCGGGCGGCGGCATGCAGGGCTTGGACGCGGTTGTAGGTGACGGCGAACTCGATGATGCCGAAGAGCAGGAGGACGAGGATGGGGAGCACGAATGCGAGCTCGACGGCGACGACGCCCGACTCGTCCGTGAGGCGCCCACGCCGACGGCGGGCAGCCGTTCCCCTGTCGATGAGCACCGACATCTCCCCCACCCCTCCGTCACGCAAGAAGAAACCGTCGGAGGACTTGGGGGCCGGGGAAGCCCGCCGATCGGACTTCCCCGGCCCAGTGGACCCGGCAGGGTCTAGAGCGACCCGCCGATGAAGTTGAAGAGCGCTGCGAGCTGGTCTCCCAGGAACGCCGCACCCACCGCCATCACGACAGCGATGAGCGCAGCCAGCAGGCCGTACTCAACCGCAGTGGCGCCGGTCTCGTCGGCCATCTCCTCGCAGACCCAGGTCACAACAGGCTTCTCGTGCTTCACGGTCACAACCCCTCCTTCTTGTGGTCGGTGACGTGCGCCGCCACCGGCCCTCCATTCGGCGGGGGGCCTCCACATGCACGCCGCCGCGAACGGATTGAGCGATCTCGGCGGAGGTGTGGTGATGTGCGGCGGCCGGTCACGGTGCTCTCGCCGGTCACGGTGCTCTCGGGGGTGGGCGGCCGCCGGGTACACCCCGTGGCTTGTCACGGGCCTCTCGCTTCGGGCTGGTTGGCGGGCCGGGACAAGCCCCCGACTCGCTCGCGCTTCGCGCCTCGCTCGCGGCGCCTGTCCCGCCCCGCCTTCCACTGATCTGGCGTGCCGGGGAGAAGCCCCGCTGCGTATTGCTCTGCGGTTTCTTTGGCGTGGCAGGGCGGGCAGAGGCGGCCGAGGTTCGTGTAGGAGGTCTCGCCGCCTGCTGCGTAGGGGTTGATGTGGTTGAGCTGGAGGCGGTAGCGGTTCCCGC
>DATLFW010000226.1:0-2459 GCA_035540775.1 Acidimicrobiia bacterium | reverse complement strand
ACGAGGCCGGTCTGGTCGAGATCGTCGGACGGGCAAGCCGATTCGTGAAGCTCTTCGGCCTGCGCGTCGACCTCGACGATCTCGACCAGACCGGCCTCGTTGCGGCGGGCGAGGTCGCCAGTTCGCAGGACGTCGACGGTTGCGCCCGCGGCCAGATCGGCCGGCGACTCGGCGTAGCCCATCATCACGTTGGGCCCGCGGTAGAGGAGTTCGCCGACGCCCGATTCGAACCCCTCGACGGGCTCGATCTCGAAGGATCCGCCGGGGACGGGAACGCCGATGGCGCCGGGATACGCCGTCGCGAGGTGCGGTGGCAGGTAGGCCATCCGGGCGGTCGCTTCCGTCTGGCCGTACATCACGATCAGCCGCCAACCCCGCCGCGCGCCGAGTTCGGCGTACCGACGCACGCGCTCGGGAGCGAGTCGCCCGCCTGCCTGGGTGATCGTGTGGAGCGTCGGGAGGTCCAAGTCGGCGAAGTCGATGCGATCGAGGAGGTCGAAGGTGTAGGGGACGGCGGGGAACGAGGTTCCGCCGTAGCGGCGGAAGAGATCCCAGAAGCACCGGTCGACGACGGAGAGCCCGGTGAGGAGTAGGCCCGCCCCGGTGAGGAGGTGACTGTGCAGGACCGAAAGGCCGTAGCAGTAGTTCAGCGGAAGCGCCGTAGCGGTGCGGTCGTCGGGGGTGATCTCGAGGTACTCGGCGATCGAGGCGGCGTTCGCGTCGAGGTTGGTGGCCGAGAGGCGGACGAGCTTCGGCGAACCCGTCGAGCCCGAGGTCGACATCAGGAGGGAGAGGTCGGGGTGCAGGTCGTGCGTCGGCGCGGCATGGCGGGTGACGGGTGCCCAGCCGTCGGCGCCGACGGCGACGACGTCGGGGTCGTAGGCCGCCGCCATCCGGGCGACGGTGTCGTGGTCGTCGGGGGTCAGCATGACAACGTGCCCGGCCCGAAGGGCGGCGAGGTAGGCGACCACCGAATCGGTGGTGTTGGCGCCGGCGACCAGGACGAGTCGCCGGCCGTCGCCGTAGCTCGCAGCGGCGTGATCCACCCGCTCGTCGAGCTCCGAGTAAGTGAGGACTCCCTGTGGCGTGAAGATCGCCGGTTGGTCGCCATGGCGGGACAGGCCGTCGACGATGGCGGGAGCGGGAGCGGGAGCGGGAGTGGGAGTGATCGGGAGCGAGGTTGTCGGGGTCACGGGGCAGGGACCGTATAAGGTCAGGCTGCCCTAAGTCGAGCCGATCCTGCCGGTGTGCGGGCGGGGGGTCGTGGGAGTGCGCGAAGGTACGGGCACCACGCGGGAGGAGACGCCGAAGATGCAGACCAATCCGAGAGTCGTCGAGCTGCTCAACGAGTACCTCACCCTCGAACTGACCGCCCTCAACGCTCACTTCGGCCACTCACGGATGTGCGCGAACTGGGGCTATGGCCGGCTGGCCGACAAGTTCCGGGAGGTGGCGTTCGCCGAGATGAAGGACGCCGAGGCGATCGTCGATCGCGTCCTCTTCTTCGACGGACTTCCCAATCTGCAGCGCCTCAACACCGTCCGCCTCGGGGAGTCGCCGGTCGAGGCGCTCCGGCTGGGCCTCGAGTTGGAGCGCGACCTCGTGGCGTGGCTCACGGATGCCGTCGGGGAGGTCCTCGGTCTCGGTGACCAGGCGACCCGCGAATTCCTCGCCGAGCGCCTTCCCGAGGAGGAAGAGCACATCGACTGGTTCGAGACACAGCTCGACACGGTCGAGCGCATCGGCGAGGCCCACTACCTGGCGCAGCAGATCCACGGCTGACTCGCCGGCGACCTGCGCCGCTCGGCTTGGAAACTGAGGTTAGGCAGCCCTAACCTGAGGGAACGTGGTGCGGGAGGCGTGTCCCGCCGAGCCGGAGCGATGCCGTGTACGTCTGCCTCTGCCGAGCCGTCACCGATCGAACGGTCGTCGAGACGATCGAGGCGGGCGCGGTGACGATCTCGGCAATCGGGCGGTGGTGCGGCGCCGGGCGCACCTGCGGTGGCTGCCGACCGGAACTCCGCCGGCTCCTCTCCGAGACGTGCGGCGTCCGCCCGGATGCCGTCCTCCCCCTCGACGCAGCCATCGACGAGCGCCACGCCTGCTGACCTCCGCGATCTGGAGCAAGAACTGGCCGCTATGACGCCATTTCTTGCTCCGGATTCCCGGTCTCATCACCCGCCGGCCATCGCCCCGACCACGAGGAACGGCTCGGTGCCGGAGGCCACCGTGTCGGGGAGTGGGGCGTCGGGCGGTTCGTGGGAGAGGTCTTCCTCGCCCACGAAGAAGCGGACGAAGGCCCGCCGCTGCTGGGTGGCGTGATCACGGACGGTGCCTCGCAGCATCGGGTAGCGGGCTTCGAGGGCGTCGAGCACCGTCCGCTGGGTGAGGGGCCCGTCGCCTGCGACGTCGACGACGACCTCCTTGCCGACCCCCGCCAGCGTGCGGAGGTGATGGGG
>DATLFW010000225.1:0-2139 GCA_035540775.1 Acidimicrobiia bacterium | reverse complement strand
AAGCTCCTTCTCGGCCTGCGCCTGTGCCTGCGCCACGGTCTCGGAAGCTTGTCGCTCCGCCTCGGCGACCATGGTGTCGGCGCGATCGCGCGCGCCTTGGAGCAGCTCGCCCATCTCCTCGCCGACGGCCTGGTAGGCGCGATCGGCGGACACGCGGAGCCCTCGCATCTGGTCGGCGACGGCGGCGAGGAGGCTGTCGACCTCTTCAGGGTCGTAGCCCCTCATCTTGGTGGTGAACGTCCGGTTCTCGAGCTCTTCCGGCGTGATCTCGGGTTGCACGTTGACCTCCCGTTCGTCGGCCGAACGAGTCTGCCGCACCCGTCCGCGCCCGGCAAGCGGCGCGGCTACGTTCAAGCGCCGAGCACCTTGATGACCAGCCGCTTGGGACGCCGCCCGTCGAATTCGCAGTAGAAGATCGCCTGCCAGGGCCCCAGGTCGAGACGGCCTTCCGTGATCGGGATGACGACCTGGTGGTGCACGAGGAGGTTCTTGAGGTGGGCGTCGCCGTTGTCCTCACCGCCCCGGTGGTGGCGGTAGTCGCCGGGCTCGGGGAGCAGCGAACCTGCGACGTCATTGGCCGGCTCTTTCCACGAGGGGGGCGCGACCTTGTCGAGCCACTCGAGGACGTCCTCCTGGATGCCGGGCTCGTCGTCGTTGATCCAGACGCCCGCCGTGATGTGCATGGCGGAGACCAGGACCATCCCCTCCTCGACGCCACTCTCGTCGACGGCTCGCTGCACGTCCTCGGTGATCCGGACGAACTCGCGGCGAGAGCGCGTCTCGAAGGTCCTGTAGACGGTGTGCGACTTCATCGCTGGTCTCCTGGGGAAGGCCGTTAGCGCTCGCAGGAGCGTACGTGCTCGCCGCGAAGGCATCTGTCGATGCCGCGACCACCCCGCAGCAGGTCGCCGCGGCCGGCCGGGTTCTTGCCGCCGTCCAGCCGGTCGCGCCCGGCGCCGCCGCGCAACACATCACGGCCGTCGCGGCCGGCGAGCCGATCTGGCCCGCCGCGTCCGATGATCGTGTCGTCGCCCGAGGAGAGCCAGCGGAACGACGACCCGCGCAGGCGGTTCGGACCAGACGTTCCCTTCAGCACGTCGTCCCGGGGGCCGCCGTCCGCGTCCTCGACATCCGCGATCGAATCCTGCCCTTGACCCGTCGCTCGTCCGCGTGCGAGATCGACCTCGATCGGGGCGTTCGCGCCGGCGAACGACACGACGTCGCGCCCCGCTCCTCCCACCACCGCGTCGTCGCCGAGACCGCCGACGAGGGTGTCGGATCCGGCCCCTCCGTCCAGCGTGTCCGACCCCGCGTCCCCGTCGAGGAAGTCGTTGCCTTCGCCGCCCTCCAGCCGGTCGTCGCCGTCGTCGCCGCAGATCAGGTCGTCGCCGCCGAGCCCGAGGATCGCGTCGTCACCACCACGGCCTGCGATGACGTCGGTCCCAGGCGTGCCCTCGAGCCGGTCGTTGCCGTCGGTGCCGACGATCGTCGCTTCGACGGGGAACGGGAACGACCCGCACAGCACCTGGACCGGCGTTCCGATGAAGGCGATCCGGGCGCCGTCCGGCGACCACTCGGGCCGGTAGTCGTCGCGCAGATCTTCGTGGGTGAGCCGAACCTCTCCGGCGCCGTCGGGCGCGGTGCGGTATAGGTCGGCGGCGCGGGCGAAGGCGATGTCACCGTCCGGCCCCCAGTCGGGCGTGACGCCCTCCGTCAGCCGGCGCCTCGAGGAGCCGTCTCGGGCGGCGATGTAGATGTCGCCGTCGATGCCGTAGACGATCTCGCTTCCGTCGGGCGACCAGGAGAAAGAGTCCACGAAGCGGTCCTGCGAGAGCTGCCGCTCGCCCGAGCCGTCGGGCGCGATCGCGTGCAGCTCCCAGCTCCACGCCTGGAACGCGATGAGGCCGCCATCGGGCGACCATTGTGTGGCGGAGTAGAGGGCGGCCGATGGCTTCACGAGTGTCTCGATCTCGGTCGTCACGTTCAGGACGTAGAGCCCTCCCGGTTGCCCCGGGGTCCCGCGTACGTAAGCGAGGCGGGTTGAGTCGGGCGACCAGGAGAGGGCGCTCGCGGAGAGATTCGCCAGGTGGCGCCGGTCGGAGCCGTCCGGGCTGATGAGGGTGAGTCCACCGGGATGCC
>DATLFW010000224.1:0-3894 GCA_035540775.1 Acidimicrobiia bacterium | reverse complement strand
GGCCAGGCCCAGGGAGGCCATCGCGGCGGCGGCGACGCCCGAAACGGCGGCGACGGCGCCGATCACCGGCTCCTCGAGACCGACGGCGAGGGCGCCCGCGCAGGCGGCGACGAGGGCGAAGCCGACAGCGGCGACGAGGCGCGGATTGGTCACCAACGGGGTATCGGGGCCGCCGAGGCCCCGGTTGAGCGCCCGCCCGATCCGCCGCACGAGGTCAGGCCGCCCGGCCCGCTCGGTGCGAGATGGCGAGCTCGGCGATGTCACCGAGGATCTCGCTCATGCGGAAGTCCTTCGGGGTGTAGACCCGCGCCACGCCCATCCCCAGCAGCTTGGCACGATCCGACTCGGGGATGATGCCCCCGACCACCACTGGCACCGACGAGCCCCGCTCGGCGAGCAGCCGCAGCACCTCGGGCACCAGTTCCATGTGGGAACCGGAGAGGATCGAGAGGCCGACCACGTCGACGTCCTCGTCGGCGGCGGCCGAGGCGATCTGGGCCGGGGTGAGGCGGATCCCCTGGTAGACGACCTCGAAGCCGGCGTCACGGGCGGCGACGGCGATCTGCTCGGCCCCGTTGGAGTGGCCGTCGAGCCCGGGCTTGCCGACGAGGATCCGGAACGGGCCACCGCTCTTCCCCGCCTCTTCCTGCACCCGGGCTCTCACGTCGGCGAGCGAGCCGACCGGGGCGGTCGCTACGGCACCCACGCCCGTGGGCGCCCGGTACTCCCCAAAGATGTCGCGGAGCGCTCCCGCCCACTCGCCCACGGTGCCGCCGGCGCGAGCCAGGGCGATGGTGGCGGGCATGAGGTTGTCGCTGCCGGCGGCGACCCGGCGCAGTTCGTCGAGGGCGGACTCGACGGCCGAGTCGTCACGCTCGGCTCGCCACCGCTCGACCGACTCGATGGCGGCGGCCTCGGCCGCGGGGTCGAGTTCGAGGATGGCGGCGACGCCGTCGAGGCTCTGGACGAGCGGGGAGGGCTCGGTCTCGGTGAAGGCGTTGACGCCGACGACGGTCGACTCCTCCTCCTGGATCCGCCGGACTCGCTCGGCGTGGCTGGCGACGATCCGCCCCTTGATCTGCTCGATCATCTCGAAGGCGCCGCCACCTTCGAGCACCCAGTCGAGCTCGGCCTGGGCGGCCTCGACGAGTTCGGCCGTGCGGCCCTCGACGACGTGCGACCCGTCGAAGATGTCGTCGTACTCGAGGAGGTCGGTCTCGTACGCGAGCACCTGCTGCATCCGCAGCGACCACTGCTGGTCCCATGGGCGGGGGAGGCCGAGCGCCTCGTTCCAGCACGGGAGCTGGATGGAGCGGGCCCGGGCGCGCTTCGAGAGGGTGACACCGAGTATCTCCAGCACGATGCGCTGGACGTTGTTCTCGGGCTGGGGCTCGGTGAGTCCGAGCGAGTTGACCTGCACCCCGTAGCGGAAGCGGCGCAGCTTTGGGTCTTCCACGCCGTAGCGCTCGAGGCAGATCCGGTCCCACATCTCGGTGAAGGCCCGCATCTTGCAGACCTCCTCGACGAAGCGGATGCCGACGTCGATGAAGAAGGAGATCCTCCCGACCACGGAGGGGAACTCGTCGGGGCTCACCTGGCCGGAGTCGCGGACGGCGTCGAGCACGGCGATCGCCGTGGCGAGGCCGTAAGCCAGCTCCTGCACGGGCGTCGCCCCCGCCTCCTGGAGGTGGTAGGGGCAGACGTTGATGGGGTTCCACTTCGGGACGTGCTTGACGGAGTAGGCGATGGTGTCGACGGTCAGGCGCAGGCTCGGCTCGGGCGGGAAGATGTGGGTGCCGCGGCTCAGGTACTCCTTGACGATGTCGTTCTGGGTGGTGCCGCCGAGGAGCTGCGTGTCGATCCCCCGTTCCTCGGCAAGGGCGAGGTACATCCCCAGCAGCCACATGGCGGTGGCGTTGATCGTCATCGAGGTGTTCATCTCCTCGATGGGGATGCCGTCGAAGAGGGCGCGCATCTCGCCGAGGTGGGGGACGGGCACGCCGACCTTGCCGACCTCGCCGCGAGCGAGCGGGTGGTCGGGGTCGTAGCCCGTCTGAGTGGGGAGGTCGAAGGCGACGGAGAGGCCGGTCTGACCCTTGGCGAGGTTCGCCCGGTAGAGCTCGTTGGACGCCCGGGCGTTCGTGTGCCCGGAGTACGTCCGCATCACCCAGGGGCGGTCCCGTTCAGCCATCGCTCCGATCGCCTCCTCCGTCGGGGATCTGGAGCAAGAAATGGCGTCATGGCGACCACTTCTTGCTCCAGATTCCGAGGTCAGTACGTGTAGAAGCCTTCGCCGGTCTTGCGGCCCAGCTTGCCTTCCTCGACGAGCTTCCGCAGGGTCGGCCGCGGCTCGTAGTTGGGGTCGCCCAGGCCCTCGTGGAGCGCCTCGAGGATCGAGAGGCTGGTGTCGAGGCCGACGAGGTCGAGGAGGGCGAACGGCCCCATCGGGAAGCCGCAGCCGTCCTTCATGGCGTCGTCGATCCCCTCCTTGTCGGCGATCCCGTCCTCCAACATGCGGATGGCGTTGTTGAGGTAGGGGAACAGCAGGGCGTTCACGATGAACCCGGCCCGGTCCTTCACGGGCACCGGGTTCTTGCCGCAGGCCGAGGCGAACTCCGTCGCTTCGGCGAGGGTCTCGGCGCTGGTCGTCTCCGCCTCCACGATCTCGACCAGCTTCATTGCGGTGGCCGGGTTGAAGAAGTGGACGCCGCAGACGCGGTCGGGGCGGGTCGTCTGCTTCGCCAGTTCGGTGACCGAGAGGGTCGAGGTGTTGGTGGCGAGGATGGCGCCGTCCTTCACCACGCTGTCGAGCTCGGCGAAGAGGGCCTTCTTGACGTCGAGGTCCTCGACGACCGACTCGAGGACGAGGTCGCACTCGGCGAGGTCGGCGACGTTGCTGGTGGCGCTCACCCGGGCGAGCACCTCGTCGCGGGTCGCCTCGTCGAGGCGCCCCTTCTCGATCTGCTTGGCCAGGCTCTTCTCGAGCGAGGCGACCATGGCGTCGGCCGTCTCCTGCTTGCGGCTGCGCAGGACGACCTCGTAGCCCGCCTTGGCGGCCACCTCGGCCACCCCCGAGCCCATGATCCCCGAGCCCACGATCCCGACACGCTTGATGGCCATGACCTTCCCCTCTTCGACCGATGCGGAGTGGGGCGAATCGTACCGGGGGTCGCCTCCACCGCTCCAAGGCGGCTGCTACTGCTCGGCGAACCGTCCCCGCCGCTTCATCCGTCGCCCGACGATCGCTTCGAGGTGTTCGATCCGCGACTCACGCTGTCGGCGAGTGAAGCCGTTGCTCGCTTCGATCGGGATGTACCGGTCGCCCCTCCGCGACGAGTCAGGGGCGACGAGGGCAGCCACGAACACGCGTTGCGGCCACCACCAGTAGATCCCCCTGATCGTGAGCTCGTCGACGTCCCGGCGGTCGACCGTCGTCGTCGACCACGTGTTCCTCACAGTGATGCGGTCGCCTTCACGTCGGATCGACACTCGAAGGGCCCGCACCGTCAGGACGCCCCAAGCGAGAGAAGCCGCCGTCGCTGCGAGTGGGACGATGCCCGACAGCTGGACGACGATGAGTACCGCCATACCGAAGAGCAAGATCGCGAATTACTGGTTGAACAGCGTTGCCAGGCCGGCGCCGAGCGGCGCCAACCTCACGTCGGCCGTCGGCTCCCCGTCAGACGTCACGACGTGTCGCCATCACTCGGACTGCTCCAGGTAGAGGTGTTGGCCGGTCGACATCCGGCGGCCGACGATGCCTTCGATCGCGTGCATGGCGGCGACCCGGTGGCGCCGGCGGTAGAAGATGCTCGCCTCGACGGGTACACGCCGGGTGGTGCCCGGATTTCGGCCCGCCACGACGATCACGGCCGTGGAGAGCCGCTCGTATCT
>DATLFW010000223.1:0-6023 GCA_035540775.1 Acidimicrobiia bacterium | reverse complement strand
TTCGTGACGTTGCCGGCCTCCCGCGAGAAGGAGAGACCGACAGCATGAGCCGCATCCTGGTCGTCGACGACGAACCGGATCCCCGCCTGGTCGTGCGGATCGCCCTCGAGGGCGAGGGCCACGACGTCATCGAGGCGGCGAGCGGGGAGGAGGCGCTCGAGGTGCTCAACACCGAGCACGTCGAACTCGTGCTCCTCGACATCCGCATGCCCGGTATCGACGGCTGGGAAGTGCTGCGCCGGCTGAAGGCGGAGAACCGCGTGAACGGAATGGGAGTTCTGCTCGTCTCTGCCTTCGCCGACCCTGAGGTCGGGGCGCGGGCGACGCAGGAGGGGTGTCGCGGCTTCCTCGCCAAGCCGTTCCGGCTCGCCCAACTCGTCGACGAGGTCCAGCGGGCGCTGGCCGCTGCCTGACGTGGACGGTCCGGTCCACGTCCTCTGGGTCAACGCCGGCCTCAGCTGCGACGGCGACTCGGTCTCCTTCACGGCTGCCACCCAGCCGAGCGTCGAGGACATCGTCGGCGGTCTTCTTCCCGGCGTTCCCGACGTCCGCTTCCACTGGCCGGTCATCGCGTACGAGGTGGGCGACGACTTCATGGCGCCCTTCCACGAGGCGGCTGCCGGCCGCCTCGACCCCTTCGTCCTCGTCCTCGAAGGTTCCGTTCCGAACGAGGCGGTCAAGGCGGAAGGGCATTGGGCGGCGTTCGGGAACGACCCCGAGACCGGAGAACCGATCCCGACGACGGAGTGGATCGACCGTCTCGCGCCCCACGCGTGGGCCGTCGTCGCCGTCGGCACCTGCGCAACCTACGGCGGCATCCATGCCATGGAGGGGAACCCGACCGGCGCCATGGGGCTCGCCGACTACTTGGGGTGGAACTGGGAGTCCAAGGCCGGGGTGCCGCTCGTGTGCCTCCCCGGATGTCCCGTCCAGCCCGACAACCTCTCGCAGACCCTGGTGGCCCTGTTCCGGCATGCGGCCGGGACGGCTCCCATGTTCCGGCTCGACGACGCCCTGCGACCGGAGTGGCTGTTCGGCCCGACCGTGCACGAGAACTGCGACCGCGGCGGCTACTACGAGCAGGGCGACTTCGCCCCCACCTACGGCGACCGGCGCTGCATTGTGAAGAAGGGATGCTGGGGGCCGGTCGTCAAGTGCAACGTTCCGAAGCGGGGATGGATGGACGGGATCGGCGGGTGCCCCAACGTCGGCGGCATCTGCATCGGCTGCACGATGCCGTCGTTCCCCGACGCGTTCATGCCGTTCATGGACGAGCCGCCCGGCGTGAAGATCTCGGCGGTCGGGAGCGGCGTGTGGGGCGGGATGATTTCGAAGCTGCGGCAGTTCACCATCCCGACTCTGGACGAGGAGCCGCGGTGGCGGCGTCCCGGGCGCGACCTCCTGACCGGACACGTCCCCACGTGGGACACCGACGACGAGCCGGCGGGGCGATGACGGGAGACGCCGATCGCGACGCGCTGGCCGCTCGCGTCGCGGCCGCCCTCGACGCCGTCGAGCGGTCGGCCAACCCGGCGACCCTTTCGCGGGTCCGCGAACTCGTCTCGGTCCTGCTCGATCTGCACGGTGCTGCCGTCGAGCGGCTGGTGAGAGCGGTCGAGCAGGCACCGCGGGCTGACGACGTCCTGGCGCTCCCGGAGGTCGCCGCCGTGCTCGAACTGCACGGCGTGACGCCGTCCGGCGCCGTTCCGGTCACCATCCGTCGCCGTCCCGAGGTGGAGGCGTGCGAGCTGTGTGGGGCGCCCCTCGACGACGAACACGGGCATCTCTTCGATCGCTCCGAGCACGCCCTCCGCTGCGCGTGCCGCGCCTGCGCGCTCGTCATGGGGGCCGAGGGGGCCGGGGGCGAGCGGTTCCGGCTGGTGCCCGATCGCTACGCCGACGCCACGACTCCCGCCCTCGCCGCCGCGTGGGAAGCCTTGGGGCTTCCGGTCGGCCTCGTGTTCGTCGTCGACGACTCGCTTCGCGGCGAGGTGGTCGCCCGCTACCCGGGGCCCGCCGGGGTCGTCGAGAGCGTTCTCCCGCTCCCCGGCTGGTCGGACGTCTGCGCAGCCAGCCCCGAGCTCTCCACGCTCCGCCCCGACGTCGAGGCGGCGCTCGCTCGTCACCGCAACGGCCGGTTGGAGTGCTTCGTGGTGCCGGTCGACGTGTGCTTTCGGCTCGCCGGCGAACTGCGTGAGGTGTGGGAAGGGATGCACGGGGGTGACGCCGCCTGGCAGGCCGTCGACGCCCTGTTCGAGCGCTGCCGGGGGATGGCGGCCCCTGCGGGACCGGCGGGCGCGGTGGCGGGCAGAGGAGGTGGCAGGTGACGTACCGAGCCTTGAAGTCGATCGTGGTCGTCGTGCTGGCGACCGCCGTGGTGAACGCGCTCCCGAGCCTGGCGCGCTACCTGCGAATCCGCGAACTCTGACCTCGGGCCGGGGGGAGTGCACCCGGCACGACTCGCCGCGTTGATCAGGCCGCCGGCGGCTCGTCGGGGACGCCGAGGCGGTGCGAGAGCTGCTGGAGGGTGTAGCGGCTGTGGTGCTTCACGGCGTCGACGAACCCCTGGAACTCCTGCGAGTCGCGGATCGCTCGTACCGATTCGACGACCTCGTCGAAGCCCCGGCTTCCCATGCGGGCGCCGACGATGTAGCCGACCACGAATCCGAAGAGGGTTCCCATCGCTGCCCTTGCACCTGAGGGGGTCAGCCCAAGTTGCCGTCGGAGACGGCGACCAGATCGAGCTGCACCCGGACGTCGGGAAAGATCCTGAGCATGAGGATAGTGGGGGAGGGCACCCGGTAGTCGCGGATGTCGACGACGTGTTCGCCGGCCACGTGCAGGCGCCCGTCGGTGACTGTGGCCGTGACGGTTCCGGAGAGCACACGCGTGACGCCGTGGAACGTCAGCTCGCCGCGCACCTCGAAGCGGTCGGACGTCGGCAACGGCGTCACCTGCTGGAGGTCGACGGTGGTCAATGGGAATCGACGGGCATCGATGCGGCGGTGGAGCTCGGAGTCGTAGAGCGCGTTCCCAGAGCGCAGCGTCTCGACTTCCAATTCCAGGTGCGCGGCGACGGGTTGGGTGACGACGAGCGTTTCTCCGTCGACCTCCACGTCGACGTGGCCCCGCAGACCAGCCGCGGACCAGTCGATGGGGCCGACATTCGACCGGGTCGCCAGGGTGAGCCCGGAGGCGTCCGGGTCGACAGTGAAGCGCACCACGACACACAGCATGCCGTGCCCAGTGCCGGGGAGGAAGGCATACCGCCCGCGTCGCCGAGCGGCGACGGCGTCGTCAGCGACGCGCGGCGACCTTGCGACGGGTGGCGCGCGGTGCCGTGAGCATCCCTCCGAAGACCCGCTGCATCTCCTCGCCCACCGCCCGCCGGGCAGCGGGCGGATCGGCGGCGCGAGCGACCGCCATGGATGCCTGGATCAAGGCACCGAGGAAGATGTGGGCGAGCGGTTCGACGGGCCGCGGTTCGATGAGCCCCTCGTCGATGCACGCCTGCAACCCGGCTTGGAGCAGCCCGAGCGAGTAGCGAACGTCGATCTCGTGCCAGGTCTCCCACCCGAGCACGGTCATGGCCTCGAGCAGGCAAATGCGCTGGATCTCGGGCTCGAGACAGGCGTCGAGGAAGGCGTCGAGTCCGAGCCGGAACTGCTCTTCGGCGTTGCCGCCTCGGGATGCGCTCACCATGATCCGCTCGGCCAACTCCGACTCGATCTGCTCGTAGACCGCTCGGAACAGGTCTTCCTTGTTTTCGAAGTGGTGATACAGCGCACCCCGCGTGACGCGTGCCCGTTGCACGACCTCTTCGGTCGCGGTGGCGGCGAAGCCGTGCTTCGTGAAGAGCGTGCGGGCGACGGACACGAGGGCAGCCCGGGTCGCTTCGCCCTGCTCGGCCTTCCGTCCCCTGGCGACCATCGTCGGCTCCTCGTGCGCTCACCGGTCGTCGGACCGGGTGCGCGTGCGTCTCGTCAGATCGTAACGGGCAGGTGTTGCCGCAGGGCTGAAAGCAGGTGTTTCCCCGCCCAGTCGAGGTGCCCGTCCGGGTCGCCGGCGCCGAACCGAAGAATGACGTGGCGCGCTCCCGCTTCGACGTAGCTCGCGAGCCAGGCGACACAGCCGTCGAGGTCGCCGCCGTAGAACGCCTGGACGTGTTCCATCGTCTCGATGCCGAACCCGTAGTAGCCCAGGCAGTAGTCGTCGAGCTGTTGCCGAGCGGATCGAGGGCCCGAGGAGTTGACGGTCACGTAGAGCCCAGCGGTCACGGCGCTTGCTGGGCGTCCCGACTCGCGCGCGTGGTGTTCGATCGCCTTCAAGCCGTGTCGGTATTCGGCCGCCGTCGGTGGGTAGGGGAGCCAGCCGTCGAAGTGCCGCGCCGCCCGACGGAGGGCAGTCGGACCACCGCCCGCCAGCCACAGAGGGGGCCCGCCCGGTTGCACCGGCTTCGGGAGGGCGTCGAGATCGTCGGGCAGGCCCCGCTTCTCGAGTGCGGCGGTGACGTCGACGGCCGTGTCCGCCCGCCACAGCAGTCGCCAGACGGCCACCGTCTCCATCATCCGGGCGATGCGGTCGGCGAACGGGACGCCCGCGACCGCGAACTCCGCTTCCGTCGACGGGTACGGGAAGCCGGCGCCGAGCCCCACGATCAGACGGCCGCCCGACACCTGGTCGAGCGTGGCGACGGAGTGCGCAGCCAGGACGGGATGGCGGAGGGCGGCCGTGAGCGCCGCCGTGCCGATCGTGACGTCGCGGGTCGCGCCGGCGACGGCGGCGAGCAGGGTGAGTGGTTCGACGCGCGGCCTGGCGTGGAGCGAGTCGCCTGCCCACACGGAATCGAAGCCGAGGTCTTCGGCTCGGACGGCGAAGTCCACCAGCCGCCGGGCGTCGGTCTCGCCGCGAAGGTGGTACTCGCGTGTCGGGATGAGCACCCCGATCCCTGTCACCGCCGCGCCGTCCAGGGGTAGCCGTCGCTGCCCGCCAGCGTCCGCCAGAGCGACAGGTAACCCGGGTACTCGATGTCGGCCGTCACCCAACCCGAGCGGACCAGCTCGCGCTGGAGCCGGGGGAGGTTGCGGAACGGCACCCCCATGTCGACGTGGTGGGCCAGGTGGTAGCCGGTGTTGTACGGCACCACCCAGAACCGGGCGAGCGGTCGCTGACGCACGACGTGGGTCGTCGCTCGCTTGTCGTCGGAGCGGCTCATCCCGCCGTGCTCCGCCACGGCACGCAACCGGTTGAGGACCTGCCACACGGTCATCCAGGGGAGAAGCCAGAGGGCGAGGTAGAGCTCGGGTCGGTCGAGGAGGGTGAGGACGACGAGCACCGGTACCTGCCCCGCGAGGATCCGGAGAGCGAAGGGGCGACCAGCGCGGATGGTGAGCGCACCGAGGAGACGCCGGAGGCGCTTCCACCCGGAGATCAGGAAGGCGTCACGCAGGAGTCGCCGCCAGAACGTGTTCTTCGTGACGGGGTACCCGGCGTACAGCCACACGTCGGGCTCATCCGGACCGAGCTCGTCGCGGTGATGGCTCAGGTGCGACCGCCGGTACAGCTCGAAGGGCACCAGGGCCGGGTACGCAAGGATCCATCGGCCGACGACGTCGTTGACGACCCGGTTGCGGAACAGGAGCCGGTGTGCCCCTTCGTGGGCGAGCACCGAGAGGAGGGCGAACCCGCGGCCGGCGAGGAGAAAGGCGACGACGTACGCGACGGGGTGGGCGACAACGGCGGCGCCGGCGACGACGCCGATGGACTGGACGAGCGCACCGACGACGCTGACCGCGTTGCGCACGGCTGGGATCCGGCGCAGTTCCCGGCGAAGAGTGGGGACGGGAACCGCCGACGCGAGCAATCGGTCGTCGGGGAGGACGTCGGGCCGCGCCGACGGGGGTGGGGTCATCCCGCCGAAGGCGGGAGCGACGACGCCGACAGCCGTCACGTGAGGCTCCGGAACGGTGACCGCCGCAACCGCCAGCCGAACTGGGCGTACCGGAAGAGGAAGGCCGTCGTGG
>DATLFW010000222.1:0-4112 GCA_035540775.1 Acidimicrobiia bacterium | reverse complement strand
CGATGGCGGCGCGCAGGTGGGCGAGGTTCGACACGTCGAGCTCGCCCGCCACGACCACGAGGGCGGCGCCGCCGTGGCGGCGGATGCGGAGGGACAGCGGGGCGGTCTCGGGCGGAGCGGTGACGGCGGTCACGGCGGGGTGAACGCCGCCGGCCGGCCTCGGGTTACTCCCCGGCGTCGGCCAGGTAGCGGTAGCGCACGCCGAAGTCGTCCACGTGGAACTCGTCCTTGCCGGGTGCGCGGGCAGGCACGTAGGCCATCGGCCGCTCGGCCTGGCGTGCCAGGCGGGCCAGCACCTCGATGCTCGGGACGTCGACGGGCGGCTCGGGCGGCGGACGGAGGGCCGGCGGCCCCGTGACCAGCTGGCCGCGATAGCGGTGGCGGATGACCTCCGCCTCCGTCCGCTGGCGTCTCGTGAACAGCCTCACGCCCGCTCCTCGGCGCCTGCGGTGGCGACCTGAGCGGCTGCTATCGTGAGCGGACCCTCTGCAGGTGCCGAGCCCCCATCGTCCAGTGGCCTAGGACGCCGCCCTTTCAAGGCGGTAACACGGGTTCGAATCCCGTTGGGGGTGCAGCGTGAGTCTGGTCCCGTGGTGCAGTTTGGAGTGCACGCCGGCCTGTCAAGCCGGAGGTCGCGGGTTCAAATCCCGTCGGGACCGCCATCACGCACCCGGTCGAGTAGCTCAGTAGGCAGAGCGTCCGCCTGAAAAGCGGAAGGTCACCGGATCGACGCCGGTCTCGACCACCACCCGAAGGGCCGCCGGCGGCGGCCCTTCTGCGTTCAGCCGCCGAGGACGATGGCGGGCAGCTCGGCGTGGTGGCCGATGACGAAGTCGCCCTCGGGCGTCTCCTGCGTCTGGTCGTCGCTGATGCCGGTGTAGCGGACGGCGGTCATGCCCATCGCCTGGGCGCCGGCGACGTCGGTGCGTCGGATGTCGCCGATGTGGAGGGCCCGCTCGGGTGCGACGCCGAGCCCCTCGAGGGCGTGCTCGAAGATCACCGGCGACGGCTTGTAGTGGCCGACCTCGTCCGAGAACGACCAGTGGTCGAACAGCTCGAGCACGCCGTGCCGGTCGAGGTGGGCGCGCAGGATCGTCGAGGCCGTCATCCCGACGTCGCAGATGATCCCGAGGCGCACCCCGGCGCCGTGGAGGGCGCGCAGGCAGTCGGCGACGCCGTCGGTGAGGTGGAGCTGGGCCCGATGGCCGACGTCGGAGAACTCCCGCACGAGCGCTCGGGCGACGGGGTCGGGCACGGCGAAGCCCAGGCGCTCGAGCATCTCCTCGGCGGCCTCGGCCGCCTTGTACTGCTGGTTCGCCGTCCAGCGGTCGGTGAACCGCTTCCAGGAGTCGTCGAACACGGCGTCGAGGAGCGTGCGCTCCACGGCGAAGCCGGCCTCCTGGAGCAGCCCGGCCCATGCCTCGATGCGCAGCCCGCGCAGGTGGCCGACCTCCTCCCAGCAGAGGGTGTTCCAGTAGTCGAAGGTGACGGCCTCGAAGCGCGGCTCACCCACGCACGACGCCCTCCTGCCGAGCGGCGTCGGCGACACCCTCGGCCACGAGCTCCACGACCTTGCGGTCGAACACCGACGGCACGATGTACCAGGCGTTCAGCTCGTCCTCCGGAACCGACTCGGCGATGGCCTTGGCCGCCGCCAGCTTCATCCCCTCGGTGATCGTGTGGGCGCCGGCGTCGAGGGCGCCGCGGAAGATGCCGGGGAAGCACAGGACGTTGTTGATCTGGTTCGGGTAGTCGCTCCGCCCCGTGGCGATCACCGCCGCCATGCCCTCGGCCTCCTCCGGGGTGATCTCGGGGTCGGGGTTGGCGAGGGCGAACACGATCGGGTCGGTGTGCATCACGCGCAGGTCGTCGCGCGTGATCAGACCGGGTCCGGAGACGCCGACGAACACGTCGGCCCCGGGCATCACCTCGTGGATCGCGCCCTGGCGCATCTCGGGGTTCGTGTGCTCGGCGAACCACCGCTTGGCGGCGTTGAGGTCGGTGCGCCCCTCGTAGACGGCCCCCTTGCGGTCGACGCCGATGACGTTCTCGACGCCGGCCTCCATGAGGATCTTGGCGATGGCGACGCCCGCCGCGCCGACGCCGGCGATGACCACCTTGAGGTCCGCCATCTTCTTGTCGACGAGCTTGAGGCTGTTCTGCAGGGCGGCGAGCACGACGACGGCGGTGCCGTGCTGGTCGTCGTGGAAGACCGGGATCCCGAGGGTGGCCTTGAGGCGCTCCTCGACCTCGAAGCAGCGGGGCGCGGCGACGTCCTCGAGGTTGATGCCGCCGAAGACCGGCTCGAGCCGCTGGACCGCCTCGATCAGCTGCTCGGTGCCGTTGGGCTCCTCCCGGTCGACCTTCAGGCAGATCGGGAAGGCGTCGACGCCGGCGAACTCCTTGAAGAGGAGCGCCTTGCCCTCCATCACCGGCATGGCGGCCTCGGGGCCGATGTCGCCGAGACCGAGCACGGCGGTGCCGTCGCTCACGATGGCGACGGTGTTCTTCTTGATCGTGAGCTCGTGGACGCGGTCGGGGTCGGCGGCGATGGCGTTGCACACCCGCGCCACCCCTGGCGTGTAGGCCATCGACAGGTCGGCGCGGTCACGCAGCGGGATCCGGCTGTTCACCGTGATCTTGCCGCCGGCGTGGAGCATGAACGTGCGGTCGAGGACGGACACGACGTCGACGCCCTCGACGGCCTGCACGGCCTGGCGGATCTGCTCGGCGTGGGCCTCGTCGCGGGCGTCGACGCTCACGTCCTCGACGAGCCGCGCGCCCGACTCGATCACGTCGAGCGCGGTGATGTTCCCCCCGGCCTCGCCGATGGCGGTGGCGAGGCGACCCAGCGTCCCCGGTGCGTGGTCGACCTCGACCCGGATGGAGACGGAGTACGCGGCGTTCGGGCTGGCCATGCGGCGACTCTACGGACGAGGCGCCGCCGAGGCCGAACCGTTGGCCTACGGGGTCTCGGCGCTCATCTCCTCCAGGCAGCGGCGGATCTCGCTGGCCCGGAAGCGGCGATGGCCGCCGAGGGTGCGGATGGCGGTGAGCTTGCCGGCCCGCGCCCAGCGGGTCACGGTCTTCGGGTTCACCCGGAAGAGCTGCGCCACCTCGGACGGGGTGAGCAGGGCCTCGGGTGCATCGAGGTCGTCGTGTGCGGCCATGTGGTGACTCTCCGTTGTCAGCTCGGTGCGGAGCGTGTCGGACGTATGGGCGACACGAGCCACCTGTCCGATTGCTCCCTCAGCGTACGAAGCAGGTGGAGGCGGGGGAATGGCCCGACCGGACCATCGCGGGATGGCCCCGGGACTAGCCCCCCGGGGGCTGGTCGGGGACCTCGACGGGGGCCGCGCCGTCGGGAGCGCCAGCGAGCAGGCGCAGTCGAGCGGAGCCTGCGGAGCGAGACCATGGGCAGGGGTAGGTTGCCGGCGTGGCGCTCTTCGAGCACCTCGCATCCGGCGGCCACGAGCAGGTGGTCCTCTGCCACGATGCCGCCACGGGCCTCCGGGCGATCATCGCCGTCCACTCCACCGTGCTCGGGCCCGGCCTCGGCGGCACCCGCTTCCGCCCGTACGCCACCGACGAGGAGGCGCTCGAGGACGTGCTGCGCCTCAGCCAGGGCATGACGCTGAAGAACGCCGCCGCCGGCCTCGACTTCGGCGGCGGCAAGGCGGTGATCATCGGCGACCCGGCCGAGCTGCGGAGCGAGGCGCTGATCCGTGCCTACGGCCGCTTCGTCCACTCCCTCGGGGGCCGCTACCGGACGGCCGAGGACGTCGGCACCACCCAGGCCGACATGGACCTCATCCGGCGGGAGACGCCGTTCGTCACCGGCACGTCGTTCTCGCTGGGCGGATCGGGCGACCCGTCGCCGGCGACGGCGTGGGGCTGCCTGCACGCCATGTACGCCGTGGCGGAGCACCTCTGGGGCGACCCGTCGCTCGAGGAGCGGCACGTCGTGGTGTCGGGCGTCGGCAAGGTGGGCTCGGCGCTCGTGGGCCACCTCGTCGACGTCGGGGCACGGGTGACGGTGGCCGACGTGGTCGACGCCGCCGTCCGCCGGATGGTCGACGAGCACGGGGCCGCCGCCGTGCCCGTCGAGGAGG
>DATLFW010000221.1:0-2578 GCA_035540775.1 Acidimicrobiia bacterium | reverse complement strand
GTTGAGGGCGAACGACTCGCGGCGCCGCGCGCTTCGCTCATGGAGGTCGACTTCGAAGAGGCGCGGGCGTTCGGGAGCGACCCCGGCATCACGGGGATCAGTGGCGAAACCCCCGCTCGCGGCCGCACCGTCGTCACCGACCAACTCGCGGGCACGCTCGAGGTCGGGAAGGGCGACACGGTCGAGGCGTTCGTCTACGGCAAGCGCATCGAGTTGACGGTCGACCGGGTGGTGCCGGCCAAGGGGGTGGCCGGGTTCGGCCTTGGCTTCTTCGACGAGCCCGCCCACAACCTCTTCGTCGCTCCCGGCACGATCAACGACCTCACCCGCGGCGTGCAGGCCGATCTCGGCGGCCGCTTGGTGCCACCCGACTGGGCGGTCGCCGTCTCCAACGTCGGCGGGGTCGAAGACGGGGCCGAGGTCACCGAGCAGGTGAGCCGACGACTCGGGAACGCTCTCGACGGGCTCGGCCTCAACGTCAACGAGGTGAAGCAGGACATCCTCACCGAAGCCGACGACGCGGCGGCCAGCTTCCAGGAGATCTTCAGCGCCATGGGCGCCTTCGGCGTCCTCGCCGGCGTGCTGCTCCTCGTGAACATCTTCGTGATGCTCGGAGAGGAGCGGAAGCCCGAGCTCGGGATGATCCGCGCCGTCGGCATGCGACGGATCTCGCTCGTCGGCGGCTTCTCGACCGAGGGGTGGCTCTACGCGCTCGCCGCCTCGATCGTCGGGACGTTCGTGGGGGTCGGCCTCGGCCGCCTCATCATCGAGGGGGTCGAGCGGATCTTCGAGAACGACGTGGAGGGCTTCGGGCTGGCGACATTGCGCTTCGCCGCCGACCCGTCGAGCCTCCAGCAGGGCATGGCCGCTGGGTTCGTCATCGCGCTCGTCGCGGTCGTCCTCACCAGCATCCGGATCGCCCGCTTCAACGTGATCCGCGCCATCCGCGACCTCCCTGAGCCCCGCCGGGCTCGCGCCCGGCTTCGGTGGGCCGTGGCTGGCGCCGTCCTCGTGGTGTTCGGCGGGATGATGACGGTCGCCGGCTTCGTCGGCGAAGAGGCGCACATGGTCCGCCAGGTCGGCCCGCCGGTGCTCGTGCTCGGCGCGGCGCTGCTTGCGGCGCGCATCGCCTCCCGGCGCGCCGTCGTCAGCGGGGCGTCCGTGCTCGTCCTGCTCTGGTCGGCGGTGATCTTCCCCCTCACGAGTGGGCTCGGCGAGGCCGGGATCCAAGTCTTCGTGGTGCAGGGGATCCTGCTCACCACGGCCGCCGTCGTCCTCGTCACGCAAGAGCACGACCGCTTCGAGCGCTTGGCCCGTCGCCTCGGGGTCGGCCGCCTGGCGATGGCGATGCGCCTCGGTCTCGCCTATCCCATCGCCCGTCGCTTCCGGACCGGGTTGACCCTCGCCATGTATTCACTCGTGATCTTCACGCTGACCTTCATCAGCGTGCTCTCGGCGACGTTCAGCAACCAGATCGACACCACGACCCGCGAGATCTCCGGCGGCTACGACCTGTACGTGCGCTTCAATCCGAGCAACCCGGTGCCGGCCGAGGAGCTGGCGAGCGTCGACGGGGTGACCGGGGTGGCGCCCATCGCCACGCTGCCCGTCAGGGTCTTCCCCGACGGCGTCGACAAGCCGACCGACTGGGGCGTCACGGGCATCGACGAGCGCTTCCTCGAGCACGGCGCGCCGGAGCTGGCCGACCGGGGTGACTACCCGAGCGACGAGGCCGCCTACCGGGCCGTGATGGCCGACCCCGACCTCGTCCTCGTCGACCAGTTCTTCCTCCAGGAGGGGGGTGGCCCGCCCGACGCCGTCGTGCGGATCGGCGACCAGGTCACCCTGGTCAACCCCGAGACCGGGGAGGAACGCCAGGTGACGGTGGCGGCGCGCGCCGCCGACGACTTCCTGTTCAACGGGGCGCTGTACGGGATGGAGGGGCTGCGCGAGCTCTACGGACCCCGAGCGATCGAGAACCGCGCGTACGTCGCGGTGGCCGACGCCGCCGACCCGCACGCCGTCGCGGCGCGCATCGCCGGCAGCTACATCGAGGAAGGGGCGAAGGCCGACACGATTCGCGACCTGCTGGCCGACTTCATCGCCATCCAGAACCAGTTCTTCCAGCTGTTCGAGGGGTACCTCGGCCTCGGCCTGCTCGTCGGCATCGCCGGTCTGGGCGTCGTCATGGTGCGGGCGGTGCGGGAGCGGCGTCGGGAGATCGGGGTGCTGCGCGCCCTCGGATTCCAGAGCCAGACGGTGCGGCGCAGCTTCATCTTCGAGTCGGCGTTCATCGCCCTGGAAGGCACGATCATCGGGCTCGGCCTCGGCCTGGTGACGGCCTACAACGTCATGTCGAACACCGACGCCTTCGGCGAAGGGGCGAACTTCACGGTGTCACCGGGAACCCTCGCCCTGGTGCTGGTCGGCACCCTGCTGGCCTCGTTGCTGGCGACGGCGGCCCCCACCCGGGCGGCCGCCCGCATCCGCCCCGCCGTCGCCCTCCGCATCGCCGACTGACGCGCCCCCGTTCTTGGCCCGTTGTGCAGGGCTCTGCGCAGTTGCGGGGGCCCAGTTC
>DATLFW010000220.1:0-3642 GCA_035540775.1 Acidimicrobiia bacterium | reverse complement strand
GCTTCGAGCACTACGCCGACTTCGGTCGGCGAGTCGAGACGATCAAGGATGACCTTCTCGGTCTGCTCCGCGGCCTGAAGCGCGAGGGGGCCGGCATCGCGGCCTACGGGGCAGCGGCGAAGGGGAGCACCCTTCTCAACTACGTCGGCATCGACGAGGACCTCGTCGACTACGTCGTCGACCGCAATGTCCACAAGCAGGGGCTGTGCATGCCGGGCGTCCACCTGCCCATCCGCGATCCGGCCTGCCTCGCCGAGGAGGTGCCCGACTACGTGCTCCTCCTGGCGTGGAACTTCGCCGACGAGATCCTGCGCCAGCAGCAGGCGTATCGCGACCAGGGCGGTCGCTTCATCGTCCCGATCCCGACGCCTCGCGTCGTCGAGTGAGGTCGAACATGACGAACGTCGATCGGTGTCCGAGTTGCGGAGCGAGCGGCCTACGGCACTTCCACCGCCAGGACTCGATCCCGGTGAACTCGGTGCTCCTGCTCGACAGCCGCGACGATGCCGTTCGATTCCCGAGAGGCGACCTGCGGTTGGCGTTCTGCGACGCCTGCGGCTTCATCACCAACACCGCCTTCGACCGGACGATGTCGGAGTACTCCACGCGGTACGAGGAGACCCAAGGGTTCTCCCCGCGGTTCCAGGAGTTTGCCCGCTCCCTCGCCAAGCGATGGGTCGACACCTACGACCTCGCCGGCCGCACCGTGGTGGAGATCGGTTGCGGCAAGGGCGAGTTCCTCACCCTCCTGTGCGAGTACGGCGTGGGGCGCGGGATCGGGATCGATCCCAGCTATCGCCCTGACCGCCTCGACACCGCGGTCGCCGACCGGCTCGAGTTCATCCAGGACTTCTACTCGGAGCAGTACGGCCACCTCGCCGGGGACGCCATCGTGTGCCGACACACGCTCGAGCACATCCAGCCCGTCCGATCGTTCATGGAAACGGTGCGCCGCTCCATCGGCGACCGCACCGACACGGTCGTGCTGTTCGAGCTCCCCGACGTGCGCCGGGTGCTCGAAGAGGTGGCGTTCTGGGACGTCTACTACGAGCACTGCTCGTACTTCTCGCTCGGTTCGCTGGCGCGGCTGTTCCGCCGTACCGGGTTCGACGTCCTCGACCTTTCCCTCGAATACGACGACCAGTACCTCCTCGTGGAGGCGAAGCCCGGCGACGGCACAGGAACGCCGATGCGCCCCGAGGAGGACGACCTCGGCGAGATCGCGATGGCCGTCGATCACTTCGAGGCGCACTATGGAGACACGGTCGAGCGGTGGCGCGACCAGGTGGCCGGGTACGTGCAGGAGGGCCGTCGCGTCGTGATTTGGGGTGGCGGCTCCAAGGGCGTCGCCTACTTCACGACGCTCGGGGTCGACGACCACATCGAGTACGCCGTCGACATCAACCCGTACAAGCAGGGGAAGTACATGGCGGGGACGGGGCAGGAGGTCGTGGCCCCAGAGTTCCTGAAGGAGTACCGCCCTGATCTCGTCGTCGTGATGAACGCCATCTACCGCGACGAGATCCAGCAGTCGCTGGATGCGATGGGGGTTTCCGCTGACGTCGTGGCGGTATGAACCAGCGCACGCACGGACGCCGTCAGTTCGAGGTGCGGGCCGACGTGCGCGCCGGTGAGCGCCTCGCGCCTCAGGAGGGTGACGGCGAGCGACCGGGTTCGCCGCCGCCGGCGGGTGGGTCGGAACGTGGTGCAGGGAAGCGGCGGCGGAGAATCGCACTCACCCTGGCGCTGCTCGCTGCCGTCGTCGCCGGTGTCGTCGGGATCGCCGTCGCGGCGCCCTGGGGCAACGACGAGGGGACCGATCCAGAGCCGGCGAGCATCGGTCCGGAATCGACGGACCCGCCCTCGGCGCCCGACGTGCCTTTCGCCGGTCCGCGCACGGTGGGACACGCCGCCGACGTACCGGGTGTCCGTGAGCCGGGGCGGATGACGCGCCACGAGGGCGACTTCGCGACGTCGAAGGACGGGCAGGTCGTCTCCAACCTGGAGATCACCGGCCTCCTGTGGATCCGCCACTCGGACGTCGTCGTCGACGGGGTACGGGTGCCGGCGATCGACATCGACGTCGAGAACCACCCGGACGCGTCGGCCCGGATCCGGTGGTCGACCATCGGCGAGCGGCGGGGGCGCGACGAGACGCACAACGCCGTCGGGACCGGAAACTTCAGCCTGTACCGCTCCGAGGTGTTCGGGGCCGTCGACCTGTTGAAGGTCACCCGCGGCTACGCCGTCGTGCGGGAGTCGTGGCTGCACGGGGGCTACGAGTGGAAGAGCGACCCCGGTCAGGGCGGGGGGCGCGCCCACGTCGACTTCCTCCAGACGGCGCTCATTGCCGACGCTTCGACCATCCGGGTGATCGACAGCCTCTTCGACGTCTGGGTGTTCCGGAGGCCCGACACGGCGGCCGACGTGTGGCGCGACCCCAAGGCGTCGTGGACGGCCACGGGCGCAGTGTCGTTGTTCCAGCATCGCAACGAGTTCTCGGTGAAGGATGCCCTCATCCGAGGGAACGTCTTCCGGGGCGACGTCAGCTCGTACTTCCATCTGACGCACGACGGCAACGGTCCGCCGCCCACGAAGGTGCGGATCGTCGACAACGTCATCTACCGGCCCGACGGAGGGCGGAAGCAGGGCTGGGGTGGTGACGGGAAGATCCTCGCCTCGCGGACGCCCGAGGCGGTCGTGTTCAGCGACAATGTCGACCAGGACGGCAACGCCCTCACCGTGGAGGGGGCGTCGTCGTGACCGGTGTGTTGACGCTGCGCGTCCCGGCTGCGGCGATCACCCGAACCGTCGACGTGAGCGTGCTGACCCCGGTGCTGAACGAGGAGCGCTTCATCCGTGACGTGGTGGCGTCGATGCGTCGCCAGCGCTTCGACGGCGAGATCGAGTTCCTGTTCGCCGACGGCGGTTCGACGGACCGGACCCGCGAGATCCTGGCCCAACTCGCACACGAGGATCGGCGCATCCGCGTCTTCCACAACGAGGCTCGGACGATTCCAGCCGGGCTGAACCTGCTGCTTCGCCACGCCCGCGGTCGGTACGTGGCACGGATGGACGGACACGCCTTCTATCCCGCCGACTACCTGGCTCGGGCCGTCGAGCGTCTCGAGCGCGGCGACACGCACTGGGTGAGCGGTCCCCAGGTCCCCGTCGGGATCGATGCCGGGTCGCGGCGCACGGCGATGGCGCTGTCGTCGCGCCTCGGCGTGGGCGGATCGCGGCGCTTCGTCGCCGCGGTGACGAACGGGGCGGCGGGGGAGGCGTGCGACGAAGTCGAACTCGACTCGGGCGTCTTCTGCGGCGTGTGGACGCGGGCGGTCGTCGATGACCTCGGCGGCTGGGACGAAGGCTGGCCCCGCAACCAGGATTCTGAGATGGCCGGGCGGTTCCTCGAGCGCGGGCTCCGCCTCGTGTGCCTGCCTGACCTCGGGGCCGAGTACGTCCCCCGCAGCAGCCTGCGGGCACTGGCCCGGCAGTACGCCGGCTACGGCTACTACCGGGCGAAGACGGCGGCTCGCCACCCACGGACCCTCCGGCGGTCACACCTCCTGGCTCCTGCCGTGGTGGGAATGGCCGCTGCCGCCGCGCCCAGGCGAGCCCACGACCGCATGGGCCGCGGAC
>DATLFW010000219.1:0-6639 GCA_035540775.1 Acidimicrobiia bacterium | reverse complement strand
GCCGCTCGACGTCGGCCCGGCTGAGGTGGGCCCCCCACTCCTCCGGCACCCAGACGGTGACGGCGGCGAAGGGCTCGCCGGCCGCTTCGTTGACGCGGCGGACCCGCAGGACGGTGTCGTCGTCGGCGAGATCGAGCAGGTTGGCGACGTCGGCGCCGGCGGGTTCGAACCCGAACTCCAGGATGCGCCGGGAGGCGTCGAGCCCGGCCGCCTCCAGGGCGGCCTCGACCGTGCTGAACCGGCCGAGGGCCTGGCGGACGGGGTCGACGGCGACGAACCACCCCGCCCCCTTGCGGCTGGCGACGACGCCCTCGTCGCGCAGCACGTCGAGCGCACGGCGCACGGTGACCCGGCTGACCCCCTGCGCGCGGCCGATCTCGGCCTCGCTCGGGAGGGCGCCACCCGGCCCCAGGTCGCCGGTGGCGACGAGGACCCGCAGCTGCTCGGCCAGTTCCAGGTACCGCATGCTTGTATTGTACCTGTATTGCTCGCCCAATGACAAGTGGCGCCCGTCCGTCGGGCTTCTGGGTACGTGCACCGCCCTTCTGTGTGGGCAGGCGTACCCAGAACGCCGGCTACTCGCCGACGGTGAGGACGGCCTTCCCGATCACCTCACGGTTGATCATGGCGTAGAGGGCGTCGGATGCCTGTTCGAGCGGGAACGAGTGCGAGACGTTCGGCTGCAACTCCCCCGCCTCCCACCACTGGAAGAGGCGCTCGAAGTTCTTCTTGGCGCCCTGGGGGTCACGCATCGTCCACGCTCCCCAGAAGACGCCGACCACGTCGCACGACTTCAGGAGCATCAGGTTGGCGGGGAGCGCAGGGATGTCGCCGCTGGCGAAGCCGATGACGAGAAGTCGCCCCTCCCAATTGATGCACCGCAGCGACTCCAGCATCACGTCGCCGCCGACCGGGTCGTAGATGACGTCGGCGCCCTTGCCGCCCGTCAGTTCCTTCACCGTGTCCTTGAACGAGCCCTCTCGGTAGTTGATGGCGTGCGACGCGCCGCGTTCGAGGGCGACCTTCAGCTTCTCGTCGTCGCCGCCGGTGGCGATCACGGTGGCGCCGAGGACCCGCCCGATCTCGACGGCGGAGAGGCCCACGCCGCCGGAGGCGCCGTGGACGAGGAGCGTCTCGCCCGCCTGGAGGTGGCCCCGCTGCACGAGGGCGTAGATCGACGTGCCGTAGGTCATCCCCATGGCGGCGCCGGTGGCGAAGTCCATCTTGGCCGGGATCTTGTGGACGCCCATGGCCGGGGCGACCACCTCCTCGGCGAAGCCGCCGAAGCCGGTCACCGACATCACCCGGTCGCCGGGCTTCAGGTCGGTGACGTTCTCTCCGACCTCGAGCACTTCACCGGCGACCTCGCCGCCCGGCGAGAAGGGGAAGGGCGGCTTGAACTGGTACTCCCCCTTGATCATGAGGACGTCGGGGAAGTTGAGCCCGGCCGCCCGCACCCCGATGCGCACCCCGTCGGGTGTGAGGGCGGGCGGATCGACGTCGGCGTAGTCGAGGCTCTCGGGCGGGCCGTACTCCCGGCACAGGATCGCCTTCATGCTGTTCCCCCAGGCTCTGTCGTCAGGAAGCGATTCCGTCTGGCGGCCGGGACGCTAGCGCACTCCGTTCTTGGCCCTTTGGCCGCCGCGAACTTGGCCCCGAGAGCAGCGCATAGCCCTGCACAAAGGGCCAAGAACGCCGAGAATGCCGCCGCCGGAAGGGCGGTCAGTCGGAGGCGCGTTCGGTGACGACCACCTCGTCCATGGTGTCGCCGACGGCGATCGACTGGGCGACCTCGACGCCCTCGATCACGTACCCGAACAGGTTGTAGAGCGGTTCGAGCTTGCGGCGGCAGTCGTCGATACAGATGAAGAACTGCGACCCGTTGGTGTCGGGGCCGGCGTTCGCCATGGCGACGGCGCCGAGCGTGTACTCGCCCCGCACCGGCTCGTCGGCGAAGCGGTAGCCGGGGCCGCCACGACCGGTCCCCTCCGGGTCACCGCCCTGGATAACGAAACCCGGCACCACCCGGTGGAACGTGAGACCCGTGTAGAAGCCCTGCCGGGCGAGCGCCACGAAGTTGTTCACCGTGTTGGGGGCAAGACCAGGGTCGAGCTCCATCACGATGTCGCCCTTCGAGGTCTGGAGCCGCACCTGGTAGATGCTGTTCGTGTCGATCTCCATGGCCGGCGGCTGTGCCATCACTGCTCCTCTGGTCGGGATTCGGTGGTCGAGGATCGCGCCTGGCGGCGGATCTCGTCGATTGCAGCTCGGGTCTGCTCGGCGAACGGGCCGTCGGGCGACAGCTCCAACGACCGCTCGAGATCGGCGATCGCCGCTTCGGCGTCCCGGTCGGCCTGGAAGCGGAACAGCCCCCGGAGGGCGTACCCCGGGGCGTACTGCGGGTCACGGGCGACGGCGGCGTCGAGGCGGGCGAGCCCCTCGTCGGCCAGCCCGGCGGCGAAGAGGATCTGCGCCCCGCACACCACGGGCTCGGCGTCCCCGGGCGCCTCCTCGGCCGCCAGGTCGTACTGGCGGAGGGCGTCGACCGGCCGCTCGGCCTGCCACAACGACCCGGCGTACACGAGACGCTGTACCACCCCGTCGCCGGCGGCGTCCTCGAGGTCGTCGAGGTCACCGTCGCTGGCCGGGCAGATCCCGGCGGGCTCCGCCGCTCCGCCACCACCACCTGCTTCGGACGCGATCTGGTCGTTGCCGGTCGCCGTCTGCCCCGGCAGCCGCTCGCCGAGGGCGCCGGCCAGGAGCACGCCGGCCAGGACGGCGAAGGCGGCCACGCCGAGGCCGACGAGCACGCGGCGCCGCCCACTCACCGGCGGGGCGACCGGCCGGGCGTCGAGACCGTCGCGGATCGTGCGCAGGACGGCAGCGGCACGGGCGGTGTAGTCGTCCTTCAGCCGCTCGTACTCCTCGTCGTCGAGGTTGCCGTCGGCGCGCTCGCGCTCCAGGTCGTCGAGGGAGCCCAGGAGGAAGTCGCGCTCCTCTTCCAGCCGGGCCAACTCGTCGGGGTCGAAGCGGGTGGCGGTCACGTCGCCGCGCCGTTCTCGTCGTCGCCGGGGGCAGACACTCGCGCCTCCTCGACGAGGCGACGGTCGGCCTCGGTCGCGTGCATCGACGGCTGGCGCGACCAGCGCCGGAAGGCGAACGCCAGTCCGACGCCGGCGCCCACCAAGGCCACGACGGGCAACGCCCACACCACCGCCGCCACGCCGTCCGATCGCGGCCGCAGCAGCACCCACTCGCCGTAGCGCTCCACGTAGGCGCGCTTGATCTCGTCGTCGGTCTGCCCGGCGTCGACCCGGCGCCGGACGTCGTCGGCGATCGCACGCGCCGTCGACGACGGGCTGTCGGCGACCGAGAGCCCCTGGCAGACGGGGCAGCGCAGCTGCGACGACAGCCGCTCCGCCCGGGCCTCGGGCGAGGCCGGGGCGTCCCCGGGCCGAGTCGCGAGCACCAGCGCCACGACGACGGCGGCCGCCATCAGAGCCCACGGGAGCAGGCGTCGCACGCTCACGACACCGCTTCCCCACGCGCCGCCGCCAGCATCCGTTCGAGGTCGCGCGTCGTGGCTCTGCCGAGGTGTCGGGCGACGATCACGCCGTCGGGATTGACGGCGTAGGTCTCCGGCTGGCCGGTGGTGGCGAACTCGACGGCGGCCCGGCCGTCGGGATCGTCGACGAGTGTCCACCCGATGTCGCGGCCCTCTCGCCACCGCTTCACGGCGCCGACGGTGTCGTCGCGGATGATCCCCACCATCACGAAGTCGTCCTCGTCGGCGTGCTCACGGTGGAACGCGATGAGCGACGGCTCCTCCTCCTTGCACGGGATGCACCACGAGTTGAAGAAGTTGACGATGACGACCTTGCCGTCGTAGCCGGCCAGGTCGACGTTCCCGCCGTCGAGGTTGGGCAGCGTCAGGGCGGGAACGGGGCGGCTGAGGAGCGGCGGGGTGTACTCCGCCGACTCACCCAGGCGGCTGGCGAGCACTGCGGAGAGTACGGCGAAGACGACGAGCACCGACCCAGCGACGACGAGGGCCGTCATCCCTCGCTTGCGCCGTCGGGGCGCAGGCGCGGCATCGGGGGCGGCCGCGTCGGTTGTTCCGGCGGGGCCGCTCACGTGCCCACCCCCTCCAGCACGCGTTCTCCCTCGTCGTCGGGACGCGTCTCGATCACAGGCTCCGGGGCGCCGGGACGGCGGCGACGTCGGTCAGGCCAGACCGCCAGCGCCGTGCCGACGACCATCACACCCCCACCGATCCACAGCCACAGCACCATGGGATTGACGGCCACGCCGATGGTCGCCCGGTCGGCGTCGGTCGGCGAACTCACGAGCGTCACGTAGAAGTCCTCGGTGATGCCCGTGTGCACCGACGGCGTGCCGATCGCCTGGGTGGCGTTCGGGAAGATGTGCACCGCCGGTTCCAGCACGCCCAACGACGAGCCGTCACGCTCGACCGCCACCCGGGCGGCCACCGTCCGCTTCTGCCCGGTCGCCGTCACCGACCGCCCGAGATACGTGACCGTGTAGTCGCGCACCGACGCCGACTGCCCCTGCTCCAACCGGAACTCCCGCTTGGTCGCGTACCCCTGCGACGCCGCCAGGGCGATTGCCACCAGGACGACGCCGACGTGCACGACGAGGCCCCCGTAGAGGCGACGGTTCCCGGCGACCATGCGGGCGAGCGCCCGGCCGGCGCCGACGCCGTCAGCCCGGCGCCGCGCCGACACGCCGACGACGACCTGCCGCACCACACCGGCGACGGCGAACGCCCCGAGCCCGAAGGCGAGGAGCTGCGCCACGCCCCGCCCGCCGGCGATCGCCACGGCGAGCATGGCGGCGGCCCCGACGGCGGCCGGCACGGCGAGACGGCGTCGGAGTACCTCGCCGCTGGCCGCCCGCCACGGCAGGGCGGGTGCGACAGCCATGAGGAAGAGGAGCGCGATGCCGATCGGCACCGTCATGCGGTCAAAGTAGGGCTCCCCGACCGAGAGCTGCGTGCCGTCAACCGCCTCGGCCACCAGCGGGAACACGGTGCCGAGCAGCACGACGAAGGCGAACCCGGCGAAGAGCACGTTGTTGCCGAGGAAGGCCGCTTCACGGGAGACGGGGGAATCGATCCGCCCCGGCGCCCGCAACCGGTCGCCCCGCCACCCGATGAGCCCGACCCCGACCGCGACCACCACCGCCAGGAAGCCGAGGAGGGCAGGCCCGATGGCCGACTGCGTGAAGGAGTGCACGGAGTTCACGACGCCTGAGCGGGTGAGGAAGGTGCCGAGGATCGTGAGGGCGAAGGTGGCGACGAGCAGCGACAGGTTCCAGACCCGCAGCATCCCCCGCCGCTCCTGCACCATCACGGAGTGCAGGTAGGCCGTGGCGGTGAGCCAGGGCAGGAACGAGGCGTTCTCGACCGGGTCCCACGCCCAGTACCCGCCCCACCCGAGCACCTCGTAGCTCCACCAGCCGCCGAGCATGATCCCGGCGGTCAGGAAGCCCCAGGCGACCAGCGTCGCCCGGCGCGTGGCCGTCAACCACCCCTCACCCAGGCGCCCGGTCACGAGGGCCGCCACCGCGAAGGTGAACGGCACGGTGAACCCGACGTAGCCGAGGTAGAGCATCGGCGGGTGCACCGCCATCAGCGGGTGGTTCTGGAGGAGGGGGTTGGGCCCGGCGCCATCGGCCGGAACTGCCCCCGCGACCTCCGTGAACGGGTTGGCCGGGCCGAGCATCAGGCCGAAGAAGAACGCCGCCACGACCAGGCCCGTGAGGGTGGCCCAGCCGACGAGCGGATCGGCGCTTCGGTCCCGGAAGCGAGCGGCGACCACGGTCAGGTAGCCCGCCAGGACGAGACCCCACAGCAGGATCGAACCTTCGAGGGCTCCCCAAAGCGCCGACACGGTGTAGAGGACCGGCGTCGCCCGGGAGTGGTTGTTCACGACGTACTCGAGCGAGAAGTCGTGGGTGAGGAGCGCCCACTCCATCACGGCGACGGCGAGCACCGCGCCGGCGAGAACGACGAACACGGCCCGGCGGCCGAGCCGAAGCAGGCGCTCGTCGCGCCGCATGAGGCCCACGCCGAGGACGGCGACGCCGATCACCGCGGCGTTGAACGCCAGGGCGACCGACAGCACACCGAGGACCGACGTCACCGTTCGTCCCCCGACGCACTCCCCTCTCCGGCATCGACCTCCACGTCGACGTCAGGAGGCTCGTAGTCGTTGCCGTGCCGGATCATGATCCGGTCCGAGGCGAAGGTGGCCCCGTCCCACCGTCCCTCGCACACGACGGGGACGTCCTCCCCGAAGAGTTCGGGCGGATCGCCCCGGTGCAGCACGCTCGCCGTCTCGGCCCCGTCGGTGACGTCGAAGCGCACGCCTTGTCGCGTCTCCTCGACGCTGCCGGGCACCACCTCCCCCATGATCCGGAAGCGCTCGTCGCTCCCGGCCGTGCGGATCTCGACGGCCTCCGACACGGTGCGGAAGTACGTGACGTTGCTGCGCAGGGGCCCGGCAACCAGCCACAGGACGGCGGCGACGGCCACGGCCAGCGCCACGGCGTAGCGGGTGCGGAAGCGCCGGGTCTCGATCACCGGTCGGCGGCGTCGGACTGCAGCACGCGACGGGC
>DATLFW010000218.1:0-4165 GCA_035540775.1 Acidimicrobiia bacterium | reverse complement strand
GCTACGACGAGGGCGAGGAGCCCTTCTAGACCGAGGGGACCGGCCGTCGCCCGGCCGGTCCCACTTCCCCCTTCACGCGGCGCCCCCGCCGCGAAGCGACCGGAGGATCATTCCGTGGCACGCAGTACCAAGAAGCGAGTTCCCAAGAAGAAGGCCGACCGGCGGCCTCCGAAGCGGAGGGTGTGCATCTTCTGCAGCGAGGACATCGCCTGGGTCGACTACAAGGACGCCGATCTGTTGAAGCGGTTCATGTCGGAGCGGGCCAAGATCCGCGCCCGGCGCGTCACCGGCAACTGCTCGCAGCACCAGCGTGAGGTGTCGGAGGCGATCAAGCTCGCTCGCGAGCTCGCCCTCCTGCCCTACGCCCAGCGGCAGGTCACGGTGCGCAAGAAGTCGCGCCCGGCGGGCGCCGGCCCGTCACAGGCCGCGAGCGGACCGCCCCCGGCGCCGTCCGCTCCGCCGCCCCCGCCGCGCGCTTCGGCGGCCGCGGGTGACGGTGAAGACGACGACGCCGAGGCGCCGTTGCAGCCCGACGAGGGTGTCGACGCCGAGGCTCCCGAGGACGTCCTCGGCGGTACGGCCGGCACCGCCGCCGACGAGGAGCCGGCCGGCGGGCCGACCGACGAGGAGGAGAACGCCTGATGAAGGTGGTACTCCGCGACGACCTCGACAACCTGGGCAAGAAGGGCGACATCGTCGACGTCGCCGACGGCTACGCCCGGAACTACCTCGTTCCCCGTGGCCTCGCCATCGTGGCCACCAAGGGGGCGGTGAAGCAGGCCGAGTCGATGCAGCGGGCCCGGGCGGCCAAGGACGCCCGCGAGCGGGAGGGCGCCGAGGCGCTCGCCGCTCGGCTGGCGGCCGCCCCCGTCACCATCCCGGCGCGTGCCGGCGAGGGCGGCAAGCTCTTCGGGTCGGTGACGGCGACCGACGTCGCCGCCGCCGTCGAGAGCCAGCTCGGCGTCGAGCTCGACCGACGCAAGCTCGAACTCGAGCCGTTGCGCGAACTCGGCCCCCACACCGTCACCGTCCGCATCCACCCCGAAGTGGAGGCGACCTTCGACGTCGTCGTCGTCGTCCAGGAGTAGACCCCCCGCTTTCCGGCACTTCGGCGCGCCCCGGCGTGCCCAGCTGACGGAAGCGAGCCGACGGATCGACTGTCACACCCCGGCCGTACGGTCGGGGTGTGTCGCGTACTCCACCGTTTTCCCCGACCATCCACAGTCGTCCCCACGCAATCCACAGCAAAGACCCCTCTAGCGATCCACAGGCCGGTCGTGTGACCGTCCCGTGGATGCACGGACGCGGGGGGAACTGATGGCGCAGTCGGCGGTCGAACTTCATCGCCGCTCGGAGGGGGCGGGGCGGGTGCCGCCCCACAATCTGGAGGCCGAGGAGTCGCTGCTCGGCGCCATGTTGCTGTCGCGCGACGCCATCGCCACGGCGGTGGAGGGCGTGAAGGCCGAAGACTTCTACAAGCCGGCCCACGCCCACGTCTTCGACGCCATCCTCGCCCTCTACTCGAGCGGCGAGCCCGTCGACCCGGTGACGGTGTCCGAAGAGCTGCGTCGGGCTGGCCTGCTCGACGCCATCGGGGGCAAGGCCACCATCCTCCAGATCCAGGCGGCCACGCCGGCCTCGGCCAACGCCGGGCACTACGCCAAGATCGTCGAGGAACTCGCGCTCCTCCGCCGCCTCATCGGCGTGGCGGGCGAGATCGCAGAGATGGGCTACGAGCTGCCCGACGACGTCACCTCCACGCTCGACCGCGCCGAGGCGATGGTCTTCGAGGTGGCCGAGCGGCGGGTCACCGACTCGCTCGTCAACGTCCACGACGTCCTTCAGCAGGCCCTCGACCAGCTCGAGGCGCTCTACGGGCGAGACGTCTCCATCACCGGCCTACCGACCGGCTTCGCCGACCTCGACGACCTCCTCCTCGGCCTCCAGCCCTCCGCCCTCGTCGTCATCGCGGCGAGGCCAGCGATGGGAAAGTGCGTTGCCTGGGACACTCCGATCGTCGACCCTCGCACCGGCGATCTGCGCACGGCGGCCGAGGTGCACCGGCGCGGCGAGGTTGGTGCCGACGTCGAAGTGTTCAGCCTCGACGACGACCTGCGCCTCGCCACCGCCGTGCCTTCCGACTTCGTCGACGACGGGATCAAGCCCGTCTTCCGCGTGCGGACGCGCCTCGGACGTGAGGTCCGCACGACCGCAACCCACCCGTTCCTCACCCTCGACGGCTGGGAGCCCCTGGAGCGCCTCCGTCCGGGCGACCGGATTGCCGTTCCCCGCGAGATCCCGGTGTTCGGCAACGACGTCCTCCCCGACGAGGAGGTCTGCCTGCTCGCGTACCTCATCGGCGACGGCTGCGTCCGCAGGTCCTCGCCGCTGCTGTCGACGGCGTCGCCCCTCGTCCTCGACGACGCTCGCCGCTGCGCCGAAGCGATGGGAGCAACCGTCCGACACGCCGGCGGCTACGACTACCGGTTCGCCACCGAACGAGGGAGGCCCAATCCGGTCCTCGACCTCGTTCGCCGTCACGGCCTGGCCGGGAAAGGCGCGCACGACAAGCGGATCCCGAGGGCGATCTTCCGGCTTGCGCGCCGGCAGGTCGCTCGATTCCTCAACCGACTCTTCGCCACCGACGGCACCGCCTACGTCGCCTCCCCCGGCTTCGCCGAGATCTCGTACTCGACGGTGTCGCGCCGCCTCGCCCTCGACGTCCAGCACCTCCTGTTGCGCTTCGGTATCAACGCACGCCTCCGCGAGCGCTCGGTTGCATACGGCGACACCCGGCGGACCGCGTACGAGGTGATCCTGCGCGACGCCGGTTCGCTCCAGGCGTTCGCCGCCGAGATCGGCATCTTCGGGAAGGAAGAGGCCGTCGCGGCCGTCTCGGAGAACGCGGCCGCCAAGCGGTCGCAGCCGTCCAACCTCGACACGCTTCCTCGTGCCACCTGGGAACTCGTCGACGAGATCCGCGCCGACGGCGAGTGGTCGTGGGCCGACGTGTCGAGAGCGGCTGGCCGGCCCTCGAATCACAACTGGCATGCCGGTCGCCGCTCGCCGCGCCGGGCAACCGTGGGGGCCCTCGCAGAAGCGATGCGCAGCACCGACCTCGCCCTCTTGGCGACGTCCGCCATCTGGTGGGACGAGATCGTCTCGATCGAATACGACGGTCTCGACCAGGTCTACGACCTCACCGTCCCGCGCGACCACAACTTCGTCGCGGGTGACGTCTTTGTCCACAACACGTCGCTCGCGCTCGGCGCTGCCCTTCACGTGGCGGTCAGCGAGCAGCGTCCGGCGCTGGTGTTCTCGCTGGAGATGGGGCACCTCGAACTGACCCAGCGGCTCCTGGCCGCCGAGGCGCGGGTCGACTCGAAGAAGCTGCGCACGGGGCGGATGCAGGACGCCGACTGGACTCGCATCGCCCATGCCGTCGGCCGGCTCGGCGAGGCGCCGTTGTTCATCGACGACAACCCGCACTGCTCGGTGATGGAAATGCGGGCGAAGGCGCGGCGGATCAAGGCCCGCCAGGGCGACCTCGGCCTCATCGTCGTCGACTACCTCCAGCTCATGTCGAGCCCGCACTCGCGGGCCGAGAGCCGCCAGGTCGAGGTGTCCGAACTCTCCCGGGGGCTGAAGATCCTCGCCCGCGAGATGGAGACGCCGGTCCTCGCCCTGAGCCAGCTCAACCGCTCGCCTGAATACCGCCAGGACAAGCGTCCGATGCTCGCCGACCTGCGCGAGTCGGGCTGTCTCACCGCCGACACCACCATCACCCGGGCGGACACCGGCGAGACCGTCACCCTCGGCGAGCTTCTCGCCCGGGGCGAGCGCAACATCCCGGTCTGGACGGTCGACGACGACCTCCGGGTCGTCGAGGGCGTCATGACCCACGTCTTCGCCAGCGGGGTGAAGCCCGTCTACCGCCTCCGGCTGCGCTCCGGACTCGAGGTGAAGGCGAGCCCCAACCATCCCTTCCTCACCTTCGACGGGTGGCGCCGGCTCGACCAGCTCGAGCGAGGCGAGCGTCTCGCCGTGCCCCGCCGGGTGCCCGAACCGGCCCGCCCCGCCCGGTGGCGGCAGAGCGAGGTCACCGTCCTCGCCCACCTCCTGGGCGCCGGCGATCTCGACCCCGACCGACCGATCCGCGCTCACG
>DATLFW010000217.1:0-2004 GCA_035540775.1 Acidimicrobiia bacterium | reverse complement strand
ACGAGGCGAAGATCGTGATGAAGCCGACGAGGGCGACGCCAATCATGAGCGCCGCCGCCGTGGCCGATGTACGCCGCGGGTTCCGGATCGCGTTCTCCCGAGCGAGCGTCCCGGCCATCCCCCGGAAGGCGGGCAGCGGGCGCCCGATGGCGGATGCGACAGGACGAGCGATCACGGGACCCAGGATCGCCAGGCCGATGAACATCACGACGCCTCCGAGGCCGACGAAGACCTGAGGCTTCGAACCGGCGAGGAAGAGGCCGTAGAAGCCCGCCGCGGAACCGACGGCGGTGACGACGCCACCGAGAGCGATTCGCTTTCCGAGGTGGTCGTCCGTCTCGGCAGCGGCTTCCGACAACGCCGCGACGGGGGCCACCTTGGCGGCGCGGCGGGCGGGCATGAGCGCCGCGACCATCGTCACCACGACCCCGGTAACCAACGAGGTCACGATCGTCCCCGTGGTGAGGACGGTGCCACCGGCGGGGATGTCGATGCCGACCGCGGTCAGCAGCGCCTTGAGCGCCCCTGCCACGCCGATCCCGGCGACGAGCCCGAGCACGGATGCGATCACCCCGACAGCGAGCGACTCCACGACGATCGACTGCAGAACCTGGCGGCGGCTGGCCCCGACGGCACGGAGCAGGGCGACCTCTCGGGTGCGCTGGGCGACGAGGATCGAGAAGGTGTTGTAGATGATGAACGAGCCGACGAAGAGCGCGATGAGCGCGAACGTCAGCATGAAGGTCGAGAAGAACGACAGGCCTTCCCTGATGTCGCTCTGGTTCTCCGCCGTGATCTCGGCGCCGGTGCGGGCCTCGAGTCCGTCGGGGAGCGCAGCCTCGATGCGGCTGCGCAGCTCGTCCTGCGTGACGCCGTCGGCCGCGCGCACGACGATCGCGTCGTACTGCCCGGGTTCGCCGACATAGGCCTGCGCGGCTTCGAGCGTGTAGCCGACGAACGACGCGCCGCCGGGGCTGTCGGCGTTGCCGAACATGACGATGCCGACGACGGTCATCGGCGGGACCGGCCGAGCGGCGTCGAGCTCGATGACGTCGCCGACGGAGATCTTCCCGTCCTTGGCGCTGCCACGGTCGATGACGATCTCGTTGTCGGCTTCCGGAGCGCGACCTTCGACGACATCGAACGGGTTCAGGTCGTCGTCGTCGAGCCACGACATGCCGAACGTCGGGGCTCCCTGACCCGGATTGCCGATCGGCTTGCCGTCGGTTCCGGTGATCTGGGTGAAGCCCTGGATGGCGCCGGCGGCGAGCTCCACACCGTCGACGCTCTCGACGATCGGCAGCGCGCTCGCGTCGACACGACCGCGGACCTCGAACCCGTCGGACTCGACGGTGGACGCACGGCGCACCTGGACGTCCATGCCGGCGTTCACGTCGGCGAAGAGGTCGTCGAAGGTCGCCTGCACGGTGTCGGTCAGCACCAACGTGCCGGCCATGAACGCGACGCCGATGAGCACCGCGACTCCTGTGGTGACGAGCCGCAGCTTGCGGGCCCACAGGTTCTTGAGGGTGAGCGACAGCATGGCGGCCTCAGTTCCCGAACTGCTTCATGCGGTCGAGGACCCGATCGGCGGTGGGCTCGTGCATCTCGTCGACGACGCGGCCGTCGGCGAGGAACACGACGCGGCTGGCGTAGCTCGCCGCAACGGGATCATGGGTGACCATGACGATCGTCTGGTTGAAGTCGCGCACGGCGCGCCGGAGGAAGGAGAGGACCTCGGCGCTCGCGTGGGAGTCGAGGTTGCCGGTCGGCTCGTCGGCGAAGATCACGTCAGGGCGACCGGCCAGCGCGCGGGCGACGGCGACGCGCTGCTGCTGGCCGCCGGACAGCTCGCTCGGCCGGTGCGACAGGCGGTCGCGCAGGCCGACCGTCTCGATGACCGTGTCGAGCCAGGCCTTGTCGGGCGTGCGGCCGGCCAGCGCCGACGGCAGCGTGATGTTCTCGAGCGCGGTCAACGTCGGGACGAGGTTGAACGCCTGGAAC
>DATLFW010000216.1:0-4767 GCA_035540775.1 Acidimicrobiia bacterium | reverse complement strand
CGACCGGCGCCACCTTGGAACACGCCGCCCGAGCTCTCCGCTCCGTCGGGTACGAATCGGTCATTGCGGTCACGATCGCCCGCACGGCACTCAAGCGACCAGCGCACCTACCCGAGATCAGCCCCGTGACCTCACGCCACTCCACCACACCCGGTCCTGTCATCAGCAGCTCCGTCCGTCCCGACGTGGTCCGACGCATCACGGCGCAGCTGGCTGCCGGCACCTACCAGGCACCCATCGACGGGCTCGTCGACCGTCTCGTGGACGCCCACCTGCTGCCCCGCACTCCCCGCCGCGCCTGACCCGGCAGGCCGCGCCGCCCCGAAGTGCAAAGCCGCTCCCGGCGGATCCGGACGACCGCCCCTGGGGCGGCGCTCCCCCCTTCCGTATACTGCGGGCAGGTCCGGTCGCCGACCGCAGGAGCCGAGTCCTGGACATCCGTCTTCACCGCAAGAACATGGAGGTTCCAGCCGACCTCCGCGACATGGCCGAGCGGAAGCTCTCCAAGCTCGAGGCGTTCCTCGACGAGTCGGGCTGGGTCGAGTTGGGGTTCGTCGAGGAACGGAACCCCCGCATCGCCGCCAAGTACCACTGCGAGATCGTCGCCCACCTGAAGGGGCGGCGGCTCAAGGTCGAGGGGTCGGCCGGTGATCCTCTTGCCGCCCTCGAAGCGGCCGTCCACAAGGTCGACCGCCAGGTCCGCCGGCTGAAGGACAAGCGCACCCGCGGCTCGTGGCGGCGCAAGAGCGGCAACCACGGCAACCACGCCGCCGAACGCAACGCTCCGATCGCCGACGCCCCCATCATCGATCCGCCGCCCGCCGCGCCGGGCGTCGACGGCGCCGGCGACGAGGGGCCGGCGCTGCTTGCGCCCGACGAGACGTCCGACGACGGCCTGCCGCGCATCACCGAGGTGCGAGAGGCCGATGCGAAGCCCATGACGCCGGTCGAGGCTGCCCTCCAAGCCGAGACGCTGGGCCAGGAGTTCCTCTTGTTCCAGAACGCTGACACCGGACGGGCGGCGGTCGTCTACCGGCGCGCCAGGGGAGACTACGGTCTCGTCGAAACACCGGCCTGAGACGGGTGACGTGATGGACCACGAGAACGAGCCGACCCCGGCGCGATCGGGCGTCGAATCCGAGATCCGCGTCCTGGTCGCCGACGACCATGCCCTGTTCCGGCGCGGCCTCAACATGATCCTGGAGAGCGAAGGCGGCATCCAGGTCATCGCCGAGGCGGAGGACGGGCAGGAGGCGGTGAACAAGGCGCTCGACTTGGCTCCCGACGTCGTCCTCATGGACGTCCGCATGCCGAGGCTGAGCGGGATCGAGGCCGCCTCCCGCATCCGCGAGGGCGTCCCGAGCTGCAAGATCCTGATGCTCACGGTGTCCGACGAGGAGGAAGACCTCTACGAGGCGGTGAAGGCGGGCGCCAACGGCTACCTGCTGAAGGAGATCTCCATCGAGGAGGTCGCCGACGCCATCCGAGCGGTCACGCAGGGCCAGAGCCTCATCTCGCCGTCGATGGCGTCGAAGCTGCTCGAGGAGTTCAACACGCTCTCGAAGCAGGCTGACGACCGCTCCAGCCCGCACGCGCCTCGCCTCACCGACCGCGAACTCGAGGTCCTCCAGCTCGTGGCTCAGGGGCTCTCCAACAAGCGGATCGCGGAGAAGCTCTACATCTCCGAGAACACCGTGAAGAACCACGTGCGCAACATGCTGGAGAAGCTGCACGTGCACTCGCGCATGGAGGCGGTGCTCTACGCCATGCGTGAGAACCTCATCGACGACCCGCAGGCCGGACCGCCCCAGTAGCCAGCCCGACGGCCGCCGCATCGACGGCGCCGATGCGGCGGGCGACCACGATCCCGTCGAGCTCCATCACGATCTCCCAGTCGGGGCCATGCGCGATGGACTCCACCAGCGTCCGGTCCTCCTGGCCCATCACCAAGGTGTCGGCGATGAGCCAGCGCACGACTTCGGGGTCGTGGCGGTTCTCGCCTCGCACGCCCCAGTTCCGCTCGCCGAACGGGTTGGGGAACTCGTAGACGGCCCGGCGGTGCGAGAGGTGCGGGACGAACTGGTACGTGGCGCTGACCGGGGCGCCGTCGGGGATCGCCGCCAGACCGGCCTCTTTCGAGGGTTTGCGGACGTCGCCCGGGCGGGGCCAGTACCCGTCGTCGTACCGCGCCCCGATCGGCGACGGCCCCCACTGGATGGTGGCCGCGATCGCCGCCACGACCATCAGGCCACCCAGCGCTCGGCCGACGGCCACCGTGCGCACCCGGCGGACGACGAATGCGAGGGCCTCGACGGCGGCCAGTGACAGCGCGGCGAGGGGAAGCGCGGCGTAGTGGAAGGTGATCTCGCGAGTGAACCCGTGGATCGACAACAGGTTGGCGACCAGTTGGGGGAGCCCGAGCAGCAGGGCGAGCGGCGCCAGCAGCGGGACGCCTGCGAAGGGCGCCACCATCTGCCACACGAACTCGACGGACTCCGGCCCGGTGAACCGGTCGACCACGAGCCCCGGGTCGGTGAACGCGGTGCCGAGGATCTCGAACGGCGAGCTCCCGAGGTCGCCGTAGAACTGGTCGTAGAAGGCGCCCTGACCGTTGACGGCGGTGAGCAGGATGCGGTTGACGAACAGGAACCAGCCGAGCGACAGCGCCATCGTGATCCCGCCGACTCGGCGGTTCCCCCGCACCGCGACGACCGCACCGAGCGCGAAGGCCGCGAGGGCAACGTCCTCCTTCCAGGCGACGGCGAAGACGAGGAGGACGGCGTACCAGCCCCATCGTTCACGGCGAGCCGCGAGGTAGGCGAACAGCAGGGGAGCGATCGCCATCGTTTCGGGGTGGAACAGCTCCCAGGCGAGGAACTGGGTCGACGGGTGGAGGAGGAAGACGACCGGGACCACCAGCGCCAGCCACGGATTGCCGATGCGATCACGCCCCAACAGGAACAGCGGCACGGTGCACGCCGCCAGCGACCCCACTTGCACGAGGTTCAGGAAGTGCGGCCCGGCCCCGAGCCACGAGAAGGGAGCGAGGAGGTAGAAGGCGACGTTCGCGTGGTGGCCGAACAGGTCGAGGCCGCGAACCGTGATGAACGACCCCCCGTGGGCGGCCAACCACACCGCCTGGTCGTAAATCCCCATGTCGAAGCCGAACGACCCGAAGCGATCGTGACGGCGCCAGACGAGGACGCCGAACACGGCGACCCACAGGGCGATCATCACGACGAGCGCGAGCACGGTGTTCTCGGCCCGTCGAACCTCGCGGTCGTCGTGGCGCGGTGTCGCCTCGGTCGTCGCACCCCCCGCGTCCATGGCGGCCCAGTCTCGCAGGGCGCCGGACCAGGATGGCGCCGGGGCGCCGATACACTCGGGCCCCGATGGGCATCATGGACCGCATCCTCCGAGCGGGTGAGGGTCGCAAGGTCAAGCACCTCGAATCGTTGGTGCCGCTGATCAACGACCTCGAACCCGAAGTGCAGGCGCTGGCCGACGACGGCCTCCGCACGCGCACCGCCGAACTGCGCGGCCGCGCCGACCGGGGCGAAGACCTCGACGATCTCCTCCCCGACGCCTTCGCCGTGGTGCGCGAGACCGCCCGCCGCGTTCTCGGCCAACGCCACTTCGACGTGCAGCTCATGGGCGGCGCCGCACTCCACTACGGCTGGGTCGCGGAGATGAAGACCGGCGAGGGCAAGACCCTCTCCGCCACCCTTCCCGTCTACCTCAATGCTCTCAATGGCAAGGGCGTCCACGTCTGCACGGTCAACGACTACCTGGCCACCCGTGACGCCGAGTGGATGGGCCGGATCTACCGCTTCCTCGGCCTCGAGGTGGGCCTGGTGGTCCCCGGCGTCCGCGACACGGCGGCCAAGCGAGCGGCGTACGCGGCCGACGTCACCTACGGCACCAACAACGAACTCGGCTTCGACTACCTGCGGGACAACATGCAGCTCGCCAAGGCCGACCAGGTGCAGCGTGGCCACGCCTTCGCCATCGTCGACGAGGTCGACTCGATCCTCATCGACGAGGCGCGTACCCCGCTCATCATCTCCGGGCGGGCCGAGGACGCGGCCGAGCTCTACTACCAGTTCGCCCGTGTGGTGAAGGGCCTCCAGGTCGAACGCGACTACGAGGTCGACGAGAAGAAGCGCACCGTCGTGCCGACGGAGGCGGGCGTGGCTCGCGTCGAGGAGGCGCTCGGCGTCGACAACCTCTACGACGACGTCAACCAGAACTACGTCCACCAGCTCCAGCAGGCGCTGCGAGCGAAGGAGCTGTTCAAGCGCGACGTTGATTACGTCGTGATGGACGGCGAGGTGAAGATCGTCGACGAGTTCACCGGCCGCATCCTCGAGGGCCGGCGTTGGAGCGAGGGTCTCCACCAGGCCGTCGAGGCCAAGGAAGGCGTGCGGATCAAGGAGGAGAACCAGACCCTCGCCACCATCACCATCCAGAACTACTTCCGCATGTACGACAAGCTCGCCGGCATGACGGGCACCGCCCTTACCCAGGCGGGGGAATTCGCCTTCGTCTACAACCTCCAGACGGTGCCGATCCCGACCAACAAGCCGGTCATCCGAGCCGACGAAGGCGACCTGATCTACAAGACGGCGCAGGCGAAGTTCAACGCCGCCGTCGACGACATCGTCGAGCGGCACCGAAAGGGCCAGCCGGTGCTCGTCGGCACGGTGTCGGTCGAGAAGTCGGAGTTGATCTCCAATCTCCTGAACCGCCGCGGAGTGCCGCACGAGG
>DATLFW010000215.1:0-6035 GCA_035540775.1 Acidimicrobiia bacterium | reverse complement strand
GCTCGGCGAGGGCCGATGCCAGCGCCAACGCCTCGTATGGCTGAGCAACGGGTACGACGGGGCGGCGCTGGCATCGGCCCTCGCCGAGCACGGCCTCGTCCTCACCGATCTCGTCGACAGCGGCGACCTCGTGATCCGGGGGAACCGTCCCGTGGGCATGTTCGACAACGCCGCCGCCATGGAGGGCTGGGCGCTACGCGCGGCACAGGCCGTCCGCGACGGGTACACCGCACTGCGGGTGGCATCGGAGGTTCCTCCGCCCATCGGGCCCGTCGCCGAGCACGCACTTGCCGAGTACGAGTTCCTCGCCGATCGCGCCCTGGCGTTGAGCGGGAGCCTCGCCCTATGCGGGTACGACGTGCGGCGGTGGCCGACCGACGCCGTCGAGCTGGCGGAAGCGTTCCACGGGGCCCGCCACTGCAGTCGTGCGGACGTCGGCGGCACCTCGTTCACCATCCGGGCGGGGCACGACGGGGCATCGATCGCCGGCGAGGTCGACACCTTCGACGCCACCCTCTTCACGCGCTCGGTGCCCGCGGTGTCGGGCGAGTCGGACCGGCTCGTCCTCGACCTCACCCGCCTGACGTTCGTCGACGCCGGCGGGCTCACGGCGCTCGCTCGTGCCGTCGAAGGCTGGGAACGGGCGGGCCAGCGGGTCGCCTTGCACGGCGCCCGGCCCGTCGTGCGGCGATGCTGGTCGTTGCTCGGCTTCGACACCGTCACCCGCGCCGTCTTCGTCTGACCGGCGCCGTTCAGCCCCCCGGACTTCGAGTGACGGGGTCGAGGGCGGCCGCGAACACAGCGATCACGTCGTCGGCGTAGGTCGCGGCGGCGCCGCTGCCCACCTGCACGACTGACATGAGCAGCGACAGCACGATGGCCACCACGCCATTGGCGATCACGGCGGCGTCGATGTCGGGGCGAACCGTGCCAGCCGCCTGTTCGGTGCGCAGCCGCTCGGCGATCGCCTTGCGGAGTTCGGCGAGGGCCGGGATCTCGAGGACGCGCTCGGTGACCTCCGGTTCGAGCCCGGCGAGGAGGCGGCGGGCGAGCGGGTGACGCTCCACGGCGGCGAGGAGGGTGAAGATGAGCGACTGCTGCCAGTCGGGCCGGTCGGTTTCTCCCATCACCGCGAGGCCGTCGCGGATCACGGCGGCGGCGTCCTCGTCGACGGCGGCGAGGAACAGTGCCTCCTTGTTGGGGAAGTAGGCGTAGGCAAGGGTTCCGCCGACCGCCGCGTCGCGGGCGATGTCGGCGACCGACGTGACCCGGTACCCGTCCCGCCCGAAGCGTTCGATGGCAGCATCGAGGATGGCGCGTCGCGTCTGGGCGCCCTTCGTTTCGGTCGGGGACTCCGGCGTGGCAGGTGTCACATCTCGCATTCTAGAGCAATTGAGGGATTGAGTAAATCACTCAATTCATGTACGGTGACGACATGACCGCTTCTTCCACGCCTCCCCGCGCCGTGCCGACCCGGCGGATCTCCTTCGAGGAGTCCCTCCGCGACCTCCCGAAGCACTTCGCCGCCGAGGGCGACCTCATCCAGAGCCACCTCGCCGCCGCCCTGTCGTCGGTCTTCCCTGACGGCGAGGACTTCTTCGTCCGCTCCGTGCGTCACTTCCGCGACCAGATCACGGATCCCGAACTGAAGCGGCAGGTTGCCGGGTTCATCGGGCAAGAGGCGATGCACGGCCGCGAACACCGCGCCTTCAACGACCGGCTGGCAGAACTCGGGTATCCGACCAAGTTCTGGGAGCGGATGACGCGCCGGGGCCTCGCCCTTCGGGAGCGGATCGCCCCGCCCAAGGCGAACCTCGCCGCCACGGCTGCCCTGGAGCACTTCACCGCGACCCTCGCCGAACTCCTCCTCACGAGCGACGACACCCGAGGGATGTTCGGCGACAACGAGGTTCGCAACCTCTTCCTGTGGCATGCCCTCGAGGAGTGCGAGCACAAGGCGGTCGCCTTCGACGTCTACAAGGCGGTCGGCGGAACGGAGCGGATGCGGGTCTGGACCATGAACTTCCTCCGCTTCGGCTTCGTGGTCATGACCACCGTGCAGGTGTTCTTCTCGCTCCTCGGCGACCGGGCGACCTACCGCCCCGGCAACCTGCGGGCGAGTTGGCGCCGCTTCAAGCAGTCGCCCCTCATGTCACGCGAGGTCTGGCTGGCGCTGAAGGACTACAACCGGCGCGACTTCCACCCCGACGACCGCGACACCGACGCCCTCGTCGAGCAATGGCGCGAGGTGCTGTTCGGCGAGCAGGGCACGCTCAACGACAAGCTCATCCGGGCGGCCTCGTGACGAGTCCGGCCCCCGGCCCTGACCGGCGCGAACACCTCGATGTCCTCGTCGTCGGGGCCGGGCTGTCGGGGATCGCCGCTGGCCATTACCTGCAGACGGAGTGCCCGTGGGCGTCGTACGCGATCTTCGAGGCGCGCGACTCCATGGGCGGCACGTGGGACCTCTTCAAGTACCCCGGCCTGCGCTCCGACTCCGACATGTTCACCCTCGGGTACTCGTTCCGTCCGTGGCCGGGCGACAAGTCGATCGCCGACGGCGCGTCGATCCTGGAGTACATCAAGGACACGGCGGCCGAGGAGGGGATCGACGGGCGCATCCGGTTCGGGCACAAGGTCGTGAAGGCCGCGTGGTCGACCGCCGAGGCGCGCTGGCACGTGACGGCCGAGCGGTCCGACACCGGCGAAACCGTCCAGTTGACCTGCGGCTTCCTCTTCTCCTGCACGGGCTACTACCGCTACGACCGCGGCTACACGCCGGAGTTCCCGGGCGCCGACCGGTTCCAGGGCACCGTGGTCCACCCCCAGCACTGGCCCGAAGACCTGGACTACGCCGGCAAGCGAATCGTCGTGATCGGGAGCGGCGCCACCGCCGTCACGCTCATCCCGTCGCTGGCCCGGACGGCCACCCACGTGACGATGCTCCAGCGGTCACCGACCTACGTGTTGTCGCTCCCGAGCAAGAACCCGCTCACCACCCTCGTCCGGCGCCTCCTCCCGCCACGGCTGGGGGGCAAGGTGGTGCGCTGGATGAACGCCCTCGTGACGCAGGGCTTCTACCGGGTGAGCAAGCGCCGCCCAGAGTTCGTCAAGCGGATGATCCGTCGCGGGCTCGAGCGCGAGCTGCCGAAGGGCTACGACATCGACACCCACTTCACGCCCTCGTACGACCCCTGGGACCAGCGCGTCTGCGTCGCCCCCAACGGCGACCTGTTCGAGGCCATCCGGGCAGGCAAGGCCTCCGTCGTCACCGACCACGTCGAGACGTTCACCGAGTCGGGCATCGGCCTCGCGTCGGGGGCGCATCTCGACGCCGACATCGTCGTGACGGCGACCGGGCTCGAGTTGCTCTTCGTCGGGGGGATGGAACTGTCGGTCGACGGCGAGGTGGTGAACCCCGGCGAGCGGCTGACCTACAAGGGCATGATGCTCGAACGCGTACCGAACTTCGCCCTGGCGGTCGGATACACGAACGCCTCGTGGACGCTGAAGTGCGAGCTGACCTGCGAGTACGTGTGCCGGTTGCTGGTGCACATGCGGGCGACCGGAATGCGCCAGTGCATGCCGGTGAACGACGACGCCGCCGTGGTCCCCGAACCGCTCCTGGGCCTGTCGTCGGGCTACATCCAGCGTTCGGCTCACCTCGTTCCCAAGCAGGGATCGAAGTTTCCGTGGCAGGTGTACCAGAGCTACCTGCGGGACTACCGGGCCCTGAAGATGCGCCCGGTGGTCGACGGAGCGATGGTGTTCTCGAACCCCGCCCCCGACGCGTCGGCGGCGGTGGCGGTGGCGTCGTGAGGAGCCCCAGGTGAAGGGATTCGAGGGTCGCGTCGCCGCCGTCACCGGCGCAGCGTCCGGCATCGGCCGTGCCTTGGCGTTCGAGCTCGCCAGCCGTGGTGCACACCTGGCGCTGTGCGACGTCGACGAGGCCGGTCTGCGCCAGACGGTCGGGCAGTGCGAAGGCAAGGGTGTGAAGGTGACGTCGAAGCTGGTCGACGTGGCGGATCGCTCCGCCGTCTTCGACTGGGCCGACGAGGTCGTCGCCGACCACGGCGCTGTCCACCTCGTGGTCAACAACGCCGGTGTGGCGCTCGGGGCAACCGTCGACGCCATGTCGTTCGACGACTTCGAATGGTTGATGGGCGTGAACTTCTGGGGCGTCGTGAACGGGACGAAGGCCTTCCTGCCTCACCTGAGGGCCGCCGGCGAGGGCCACGTCGTCAACGTGTCGAGCGTGTTCGGCCTGATCAGCGTGCCGTCTCAGTCCGCCTACAACGCGGCCAAGTTCGCGGTGCGGGGCTTCACCGACGCCCTTCGGATCGAGTTGGAGATCGACCGGTGTGGCGTGTCGTGTACGACCGTGCATCCCGGCGGGGTCAAGACGAACATCGCCCGCAATGCCCGCCTCGACGACACCGCCATCGCCATGGCGGGCGGCGAGGACCGGGCGCGGCACGGGTTCGACCGGGTGGCGATCACCCGCCCCGAGACGGCGGCCCGCCGGATCCTGCGGGCCGTCGAGCAGGACCGCCGCCGCCTCCTGATCGGTCCCGACGCCCGCTTCATCGACGCTGTGTCCCGCCTTCCTGCTCGCGTCACCCAGCGGGCGCTCGCGAAGGGCGTGCGGCGCCGGCGCGCTCGCGCACAGCGGCGAGCCTGACCGGCAGGAGACGACCTCAGGCCCGTTCCCAGAACCGGCGAAGGTTCTCGGGGAGGACGGCGGCGACGTCCCTCGCCTCTTCGGGCACGAGGTCGCGCAATGCACCGACGACCGCTTCCACGACGGCCGTCGGGTTGGTGCTCCCGGTGAGTCCGCCCGTGCCCTGCACCGTCTCCACCAGTTCACGCAGGTCGTGGATCTGCGCTCCCGCGGACAGCGGGGGAGCGAGGAGGGCGCGAGCGTCCTCGGGGAGGTGCGTCTCCATGTGCCGGCGCTCCGATTCGGGGATGCGGGCCATGAACGTCGCGAGGACGGCTCGCGCCGCGTGGGCCGGTTGCGCCGCGCCGGCGGAGCGGGCGGCATCGACGAGGGCGCGACGGGCGGCCGACGGCTCCGCGACGGCGCGTCCCTCCGAGGGCCGGGAATCGCCGGGGCGCATCCCGACGTGGAGGAACGAGTGGACCCCTTCGACGCCGGCCACGGCCATGACGGCGTCCATGATCCGCTCGTGGGTCTCGACGTCGGGAACCACGCCGTGGAGCTGGGCGATCCGGTCGAAGACGTTGACGTGGACGTGCGGGATGTCGAGCCGCTTCTCGACGGGGCCGAGCGACGACCGGACGCGGGCGGTCAGGACGTCGTCGCCGACGTCGTCAGCGGGATGGCGACCGGACAGGCGGTAGAGCACTCCTCGCGCCTGCCCCTGCAGGTAGCGGGCGCGACGACCAGCGGCGCGCGCGACACGCCGCAACGCCCTTCGGGCGCGGCGGCGCGACAGGACGAGGGCGGCGAGGACAGCGGCGACGAGGGCGGTCCGCGTGCGTTCCATGTCGTCTCCTCGGCCAGGGGTCCGTGGTCACGTCATACGCGCGATACCCGGGCACTGCCGATGCCTTTCGTGGCTGGAGTCGCTCGATCACCACCGCACCCGCCACAAAAGACCGCGCCGTCCTGGTGGTTCGTTCGTGAACGGAGGGAGCGTGCCCGCCCGGTGGCGCGCGCGGGACGACAGGGGGAGTTGAGCCCGATGGCAGAAAGCAGGTCGACGCGGCGGTTGGCGGGAGCGGCGATCACGGCCCTGATGGTCGCTGGTGGATTCGTGGCAACGCAGGCGTCTGCGGATCCGATCGACACCTGGGAGATCACGAACCCCGGGATCGACTGTGTCGGGGACCGGTTCAACCCGGTCCGTCCCGACGGCACCAAGGACCCGCTCGGCGATCCCGAGCCGGGGTCCCCCGAGTGGATCGAGCGCGACAGCGAGCGGTTGGCGTGCGACAACCAGCGGGATACCGACCGCCGGACGCAGCCGCCCCACGTGAACGCCCACTCCGTCGCCCGATACGGCGAGGAC
>DATLFW010000214.1:0-3887 GCA_035540775.1 Acidimicrobiia bacterium | reverse complement strand
ACTGGAGGTCGAGCACCATGTCGATGGCCCGCTCGACGACCGGCCACAGGTCGTGGAGGAAGCCGATGTCGCCGGTGACCAGGTAGTGGTGCCACACGCCGACGGCGACGTAGGCACAGATGTTGGCGTCGGTGTTCGGATCCTTCACCGACCCGCCGTAGTGGTAGTAGGAGGCCCAGGACCCATCGGGCCGCTGGCTCGCCACCAGCCACTCGTACGCCTTCTCCGCCTCGGCGTGCCGCCCGGCGACCAGACCGACCCGTGGAACCACATCGAGGGCGCCATGGGGCTCGACGTCGCCGGCGTGCCAGGGCAGGCGCCCGTCCTTCAACTGCTGAGCCACCATCGAGTCGGCGGTGGCGGCGATCTGCGCGGGTGTGAGGACGGCGCGCGTGCCCGCCGCGGTGACCCGGTCGCTCGTCACGCCTGCACCCGCCCTTCGGGCTTCGTGAGGTAGACGACGACGCTCTTGCCGACGAGCGGGTTGAGGGCTGCCTCGGCGAGCCGGGTGGCGAGTGGCCGCTTGGCGATGTCCCACACGAGGAGGCGGTGGTAGAGGCGCACGGGAAGCGACTCGTCATTGTCGACGCCCACGGCGCACTTCAGCCACCAGTAGGGACTGTGGAGGCCGTGGGCGTGATGGACGGCGTACGGCACCAGACCCGTCTCTCGCAGGCGGTCGACCACCTCGCTCCGGCGGTAGATGCGCACGTGACCGCCCTCGGTCTCGTGGTACTCGCTCGACAGCGCCCAGCACATCAGCTCGGGGAAGAACCGCGGCACGGTGACGGCGATCGAGCCGCCGGGCCGGAGGATCCGTGCGAGCTCCCGCATCGCCCCCCGGTCGTCGGGGATGTGCTCGAGCACCTCCGACGCCACGATGCGGTCGAAGGTGCCGTCGGCGAACGGCAGGGTCAGAGCGTCGCCCTGGAGCGGTGAGGCGGCGGCGTCGGTGGGCGCCTCGTCGGCCGACACCATGGCGGCGAAGAGGTCGCGCACGCCCTTGAGCTCGGTGTCGTCGCGGTCGAGGGCGACGACCCGGCCGCCCCGGCGGAACAGCTCGAAGGCGTGGCGCCCGGCGCCGCATCCCATGTCGAGGACGCGGTCGCCCGTGCGAAGACCGAGGCGGTCGAAGTCGACGGTCAGCATGCGGCCTCCCCCGCCAACATGCCGGGGAGTTCGATCGGGCCCCGCAAGCCGGCCTTCCGTGCGATGACGGCCTCGTAGTACTCGGCGGTGCCGCGGGCCGTCTCCCGCCACGTGAACCGCTCCAGCACCCGTCGCCGACCCGCCTCTCCGACCTTCGCCGACAACTCGGGGGCGTCGAGGGCCCGGCGGATGCCGGCGGCCAAGGCCTCGGGGTCGCCGGGCGGAACCAGGAATCCCGTCTCGCCGTCACGGCCGATGACCTCCGGGATGGCGCCCCCCGTCGTGCCGAGCACCGGGACGCCACAGGCCATCGCCTCGACGGCGGGCAGCGAGAACCCCTCGTAGAGCGACGGCACCACGGCCAGCTGCGCCTCGCCGTAGAGGCACACGAGCTCTTCGTCGGAGATGCCACGCACGAACCGCACGGTGTCGTGGAGTTGGAGGCGGTCGATCGTCGCCTGCACTCGCTCGCGCGGCTTGCCGACCACGACCAGCTCGATGTCGCGCTCGGTGCGGACCTTGGCGACGGCTTCGAGGAGCGGCACGAGACCCTTCATCGGGACGTCGCTGCTCGTCGTCGTCATGAGGCGACCGGGCACGCGCTGCACGTGAGGGCGGGGCCCGAAGACGCGGTCGTCGACACCGACGGGAACGATGCCGACGCGCTCGGGGGCGACCCCCATCTGCGCCAGGTCACGGCGGGACGACTCCGACACGGTGATGATGTGCTCGAGCCGCTTGATGACCCGCATCTGCATCTTCAGGAACGAGTACCAGCGGCGGAGGGTGAAGCGGCGCCAGACGTGCGGGGCGTGCGCGAGGTCGAGGTCACGGTCGACCGTGATCGGGTGGTGGACCGTCGTGAGCATCGGCCAGCCGGCGTCCTGGAGCTTGAGGATCCCCGGGGCGAGGCACTGGTTGTCGTGGACGATGTCGAAGTCGTCGCGCCGGTCCTTCAGGAGCTTCCACACCCGCATCCCGAAGGTGCGGGGTTCGGGGAAGGCGGCGGTGAGCATCGTCGCGAACTCGTAGGCGTCGACGGCGTCGCGGAACTCACGCAGTCTGGGGACCCGGAAGGGGTCGGGCTCACGGTAGAGGTCGAGGCTCGGCACCTCGACCAGCTCCACCCCGTCGTCGATCTTCGGATACGGCTGACCAGCGAAGACGGTCACCCGGTGGCCGAGCTCGGTGAGCTCCCGGCTGAGGTGTCGGATGTAGACGCCCTGCCCGCCCGACAGCGGATTTCCGCGGTAGACGAGCAGCGCGATGCGAAGAGAGCTCCCGGACCCAGGCATGAGGCGACAACGATAGACCTTCCATTGACCAATCGGTCAAGAGAGGACCAGGTGGGCCGCGCCGCCGGGCCGCCGATAGCCTGCGGCCCCATGGACTTCGCCTACAGCGCCAAGGTCGAGGAACTCCGAGAGAACCTCCTCGACTTCATGGAGACTCACGTGTACCCCGCCGAGCCGGTGGCCGCCGAGCAGGTGCGGGCGTCGGGCGACCGGTACCACCACCCGCAGGTCATGGAGGACCTCAAGGCCGAGGCGCGCCGACGGGGCCTGTGGAACCTCTTCCTCCCCGACCAGGAGTGGGGAGCCGGCCTCACCAACCTCGAGTACGCGCCCCTGGCCGAGATCACCGGGCGGAGCCACCTGGCCCCCGAGGCGCTCAACTGCGCGGCTCCCGACACCGGCAACATGGAGATCCTCGCCGAGTTCGGCACCCCCGAGCAGAAGGACGAGTGGCTGGTGCCGCTGCTCGAAGGCGAGATCCGCTCCTGCTTCTCGATGACGGAGCCGGCCGTCGCCAGTTCCGACGCCACCAACATCTCGACGGCCATCCGCCGCGACGGCGACGACTACGTGATCCAGGGCCGCAAGTGGTTCACCAGCGGCGCCATGGACCACCGCTGCAAGATCGCCATCGTCATGGGCGTGAGCGACCCCGACACCGACCCGTACCGCCGGCAGTCGATGATCCTGGTGCCGCTCGACACGCCGGGCGTGAAGATCGAGCGGGCGCTCAGCGTGTTCGGCTACGACGGCGGCCACGGGCACGCCGAGATCCACTACGACGACGTGCGGGTGCCCGCATCGAACCTCCTCGGCGAGGAGGGCGGCGGCTTCGCCATCGCGCAGGCCCGCCTCGGTCCTGGGCGCATCCACCACTGCATGCGCACGATCGGGCTGGCGGAGCGGGCGTTCGACCTGATGTGCACGCGGGCGCACCAGCGAAAGCCGTTCGGCAAGACGCTCGCCGAGCAGGGCGTCATCCGCGACTGGGTGGCGGAGTCGCGGATCCGGATCGAACAGGCCCGCCTCCTCACGCTGAAGACGGCCTGGCTGATGGACACGGTCGGCAAGAAAGGCGCCCGCATCGAGATCAGCGCCATCAAGGTGGCCGCCATGGCGGCGGCGGAGTACGTCGTCGACAAGGCGATCCAGGTGCACGGGGCGGCGGGGGTCACTCAGGACTTCCCGCTGGCGCAGATGTTCGCCGCCGTGCGGTCGCTGCGCTTCGCCGACGGCCCCGACGAGGTCCACAAGGTCGTCATCGCCCGGCGCGAACTCGCCCGCTACGCCCCCGAGCCCTAACAGGGTGCTGAAAAACCCTTGTAGGTGCTCGCGATTGCCCTCGCGATCCCGCATGCTGGTCTCACCGAGAACTTCCCCGGAGGTGACCTGTGCGCGGAACGCCCGAGCGGCAGATGGCGATGCTCACGACGCTGAGCCCCG
>DATLFW010000213.1:0-4279 GCA_035540775.1 Acidimicrobiia bacterium | reverse complement strand
CCGCAGCACCTCGTCGATGGCGAGTTGCTCCAGCGGCGACGCCGCCCGGCCGTACGGCCTGGGCCAGTGCGGCGCCGTGTAGCCCGCCTCGGCCAACTGCCGGCCCGTCGGCTCGGGGTGCTCGTCGAGCCACGCCCGCACCTCTTCTCGGTATGCCTCGGCCTCGGGCGGCAGGTCGAGTCGGATCACAGAGCACCTCCGGGCGTCACGGCGTCGCCCGTAGTATTCCTGACTGACGGATCAACAAGGCAAGGCAAGGCAAGGCAAGGCCGGCCGGACGAGGGAGCACGGTGGCGGGTCGCACCAAGGAGTTGAGGCGGGCGGTCTCCGACGAGGAGAAGGAGCTGCGGCGCGAGACGATCCTGGCGGCGGCCAAGCGCGTGTTCTCGCAGAAGGGATACGCGGCGACCACCGTCGCCGACGTCGCCCGGGCGGCAAAGCTCTCCTACGGCACCATCTACTGGTACTTCGAGTCGAAGGAGGAACTCTTCGACGCCCTGATGGACGCCGGGGAGCAGTCGCTCCGCTCGCACATCCTCGCCGCCCTCGAAGCCGCCGGCCCCGCCGACCTCGAAGGGGCGCTTCGCACCGCCGTGGGCGCCACCTTCGAGCACTTCGACACCGACCGGGACGCCGCCCGCCTCCTCTTCCGCGACTCCTACGCTCTCGGCGGCCGCTTCGAACGGCACCTCCTCGACATCTACGAGGGCTTCGTGCGCGACCTCCAGAGCACCATCGAGGAGGGGCAGCGATCGGGAGCTGTCCGTGCCGTCCCGAGCCGCATGGTCGCCTTCTCCCTCGCCGCCTTGATCGGCCAGCTCGCGTACCGCCGCCTGACCACCGACGACGGGATGGACGCCGCCTCCCTGGCCGAGTTCGTCGTCTCCATGGTCATGGACGGCCTCCGCCCACGGTGACAGGAGTGCACCCGTGATCGTCGACCCCGAACTCGTTCCCGTCGTCGTCGCCGTGGGGCAGGCGTCGGAACGGGGCACCCCCGTCTCGCCCTTGGCGCTGATGGAGCGGGCGGCGCGAGCGGCGCTCGACGAGGCCCCCGGCATGGCGAGTCGCATCGACCGCGTCTCGGTCGTGAGCGTGATCAACGGGGGCGGTTCGGCCCCCGCCTCCGCCCTCGCTCGCCGCCTCGGGCTTCGCGCCGGCGTGCGGGAGACGAGCGCCATCGGCGGCAACTCACCGCAGTGGCTGGTGAACCGGGCCGCCGGCGCCATCGCCTCGGGCCACGGTGGCGCGACCCTCGTTGCGGGGGCCGAGGCGGTGCGTTCCCTGCGGGAGGCGCCCGAATTGGCGTCGGAAGCCGAGCCCGCGGCGGCCGACCCAGTGGTGGGCGACGACCGCCCCGGTCTCTCGGCCCTCGAACTGTCGGCCCGCCTCATGCTTCCGGCCCACGTCTACCCGCTCTTCGAGAGCGTCCTGGCGGCGCGGGCGGGGAGGAGCTTCGAGGAACATCGCCGAGCCCTCGCCGAACTCATGGCGCCGTTCACCGACGTGGCCGTCAGCCACCCGCATGCCTGGTTCCGCCGGTCTCGGACGCCCGACGAGTTGGCCGACCCCGACCACGACAACCGGGTCGTGGCCGAGCCGTACACGAAGCTGATGAACGCCTTCCTCTCGGTCGACCAGGGCGCCGCCTTGGTCGTCACGTCGCTCGCCGTCGCCCGGGAGGCCGGCGCCGCTGAGGGGGCCGTCTACGTGCACGGCGGCGCCGACGCCAACGACGTGTGGTTCCCGGTGGAGCGCCCCGACCTCGGGCGCTCGGAGGGCCTCGCCGTCGCTGCCCGCGCCGCACTCGACGCCGCCCGTACGACCGTCGACGACGTCGACCTCCTCGACCTCTACTCGTGCTTCCCCTCGGCCGTCGAGATGGCGATCGACGCTCTGGGCCTCGAGCCCGACGACGCCCGCGGCTTCACCGTCACGGGTGGTCTGCCGTACTTCGGCGGGCCGGGCAACAACTACTCGACGCATGCCATCGCCACGATGGTCGAACGGCTCCGGCACGAAGGCGGGCGGGGGCTCGTCACGGCCCTCGGCTGGTTCGTCACGAAGCACTCCGTCGGCGTGTACGGCGTGGCCCCGCCCGAGGCGGGGTTCCGTCTCGGCGAGACGACACACGCGCAGGGGCGGATCGATGCGACCGCCCTGCCTGTCGCCGAGATCCTCGACGCTCCCATGGAGGGGACGGTCGAGGCATCGACGGTCATCTACGACAAGCGGACCGGGGAGGTCGGCTCCGTCCCCGCGCTCGTCACGCTCGACGACGGGCGGCGCACCGCCGCCGTCGCCGAGAAGAACGAACTCGAGGCGTTGGCCGGCGTCAACCTCGTCGGCGCCCGGGTCGTGGTGGAGGGCACGCCCCTGCGCTTCCGCGTCGAGAAGCCACCCCCGTCCGGCGGTCCCGAGCGCATCACCGGCTGACCCTCTCGGAACCTGGTGCAAGAAATGGCGCCATGGCGACCACTTCTTGCTCCAGAAACCAGATTTACAGGGCGACGAACGACCAGGTGGCGGTCGGTTCGAGACGGCTCGTCGGGCGGCCTCGCCACTCCACCGCCATTGTCTCGGTGCGGGGTCCAGCGAGCGGCGCCAGGAGGGCGTTCGACATGCGGAAGGTGAACGTCGCCCATTCGTCGGGGTTGACGACCGACCCGGCGCCGTCGATCGACGACACCACCTCGCAGGTCTCCCAGTCGTTGCCCTGGAACGGGCTGCACGCGCCGCCGGGGTCGACGACGAGGCGGATGAGGTCGTCACCCGGGAACCACGGAGCCGTCCCGGCGTTGCGAACGGTCAGCGACGCGTTGGATTGCTGCCCCCGCACGACCACGCCCTCCTGCACGAGGAAGGTGGGGCCCGACTGGTCGACGATCTCGAGGGCGATGCTGCCGACCGGGAGGTCGAGCGTCGCCGTCGCGGGGTTGGAGTAGGACGCACCCGTGAGGGTGGTGGCGAGCGTGTCGGCCAGGGTCCCCGATGGCGGTTCCTTCGAGAACGGCACCGTGACGGTGAAGTCGAAGGCCGCCTGCTCGTCGGTGATGATCACCGTCTCGTCGTTGCCGGGCAGGCCGGAGTGGGAGAAGCGGGTCAGGTCCTCGTCGGCGTACGACGGCGTCGACGCGTCGACCCAGCTGGCGTCGGCGTACGGGCTCGCAAGGCCGCCGGCCGTCTTCAGGGCGTGGAGGGCGCTCCCCAGATTCCACGATCGCAAGCCGGCATTCCGGAGGGTCACCCGGGCGTCGTAGGTCCGACCCGGCGTCAGCGCCGCCCCGTCACCCGCCGGGTTCGTGATCGTCACTCCGGTCACCTCGTAGCCCCACTCGGCGGGGTAGAGGTCGGTGGCACCCTGGATGTCCCCCTTCGACAGGGTGCGGTTCTGGATCTCGCCCTGGTTGATGTACGGGTACATCACGGCGCCCTCCTCGGCCGCCGTGTTGCAGGGGTTGCCGAGGTCGGAGTCACCACAGACGTGGCCGAGGCCGAGGTAGTGGCCCCACTCGTGGGCGGCGACCGAGCGGAAGTCCCACCCGTCGGCACACGAGCCGTTGCACCACTTGGCGTCGGGATGGCTGTTGTAGTGGATGCCGCCCTCGACGATCCCGAGAACCGAGTTGGAGCGCAGGTAGGTGCGCCCGAGGAGGATGCTCCCGTTCGACCACCCGCCGAAGTTCTTCCACCCGTGGGCGTTGACGCCGTCGCTCGTGTTTTCGGGGTCGGCTGACGTGTCGTCGCCGACTGGCGGGGTAACCCAGCCGATCGTGTCGGGGAGCTCGCAGGGGTTGGCGGCGTTCTTCCAGATGTTGCTGCCGGTCCGGATGAGCGTCCGCCAGTCGAACGACAGCGACGGGGCACCGGACGGGTTGAGGGCGATCTCTTCGATCATCCGCCAGGGGCGCCGGACGCGCTGGGGCGGGTTGCCCCAGCCGATGTAGTTCCACGTTCCACTGTTGGAACAGCGCACGCTGGTCGACACAGCGCTGGCCTCCACCGTGTCGTCGCCGCCGTCCGCCGGCGTGGCGTCGTCACCGTGGGCGTGCTCGTCGCCGTGCTCGTCGACGTGCCGACCGCGTTCGACGACGACGTGGCGGGCGCCCGTCTCGAGGTCGATCGTCTCGACGACGGCGTGGTCCTGGTAGTCGCTGAAGATCGTCAGGACGTCGTCACCCTCCGTCTCGGCCGCGGTGGTCGCCGGGGCGCCGGAGGCGGACGAGGGGAGGGCGGGCGTCACGACGGCGAGGGCGGCGAGGGCGGCGACGGCGAGGAG
>DATLFW010000212.1:0-6791 GCA_035540775.1 Acidimicrobiia bacterium | reverse complement strand
GGCTGTTCGGGCCACCGAAATCGGGAGGCGCTTCTCCGATGCGGACCTGACCGCGATGGGGATCCTGGGGCAGGGCCAGGCGCTCGTCGGCCGGGGAGAGCACGAGCGCGGCCTCGCCCTTCTCGACGAGGCGATGGTCGGCGTGACGGCCGGCGAGGTGCGCCCGGTCGCGGCGGGGATCATCTACTGCGCCGTCATCGAGACGTCGATGCGGGCGTACGACCTGCGCCGGGCGGGAGAGTGGACGGCGGCGCTCACCCGCTGGTGCGAGGCCCAGCCCGACCTCGTCCCGTATCGGGGTCAGTGCCTCGTCCACCAGGCGCAGGTGCTCCAGGCGCGCGGTTCCTGGGCGGACGCCGCGGCCGCCGCCGGCCGGGCTCGCTCCCACCTGGCGGAGCCGCCGCACCCCGCGCTCGGGCTCGCCGCCTACCAGGAAGGGGAGTTGCATCGCCTGCGAGGAGAGTTTGCCTCGGCCGAGCAGGCGTACCGTGCGGCGAGCCAGCACGGCCGCGAGCCCTTGCCGGGGCTTGCGCTGCTCCGGCTCGCCCAGGGTCGCCCCGACGTGGCTGCCACCTCCATCCGGCGTGCCCTCGACGGAACCAGCGATCCCGGCGAGCGGCCCGAGCTCCTGGCCGCCGCCGTCGAGATCATGCGGGTGGCCGGAGACCTCGAAGGCGCCCGATCCGCAGCCGACGAACTTGCAGCGCACGCCGCCGCCCGGGACGCACCAGCCCTGCTGCGGGCGCTTGCGGCTCACGCCGTCGGGGCGGTGGCGCTCGCCGCCGGCGAGGCACGCTCCGCCCTCGCCGTTCTCCGCGACGCCGCCGCAGGGTGGCAACTCCTCGACATGCCGTACGAGGCGGCGCGGACGCGTGTCCTCGTCGGCCTCGCTTGCGCTGCGCTCGGTGACGCCGACGGCGCCGACCTCGAACTCGCATCCGCTCGGAGGGCGTTCGACGAGCTGGGCGCCGTGCCCGACCTCGCCCGGCTCGACGCGATCACCGGCGGAGGGCGTCCTCGGCCGGCAGGACTGACCGAGCGCGAGCTCGAGGTCCTCCGTCTCCTCGCCACCGGCCGCTCGAACCGTGCGATCGCCGAGGACCTCGTGATCAGCGAGCACACCGTCGCCCGGCACGTGCAGAACCTGTTCGCGAAGCTCGGCGTGTCGTCGCGGGCGGGCGCCACGGCCTACGCGTACGAGCACCAGCTCGCCTGATCGCGCTTCTCGCGTGGTGGATTCTGACCACGCGCGTTCGTGCTCGAAATGGTGCATCGCGGCGATGCGGCGCACGGCTCGCCTCCGTACCGTCGTGGAAGGACATCGACGAACGACGTGAGGAGCATCCGATGGCCGTGGCCGACGCCATTCCCGTCCTTGACCCAGCGGTCGCCGAGACGCTGAGCCTGCGGTTCCACCGCTGTTGGGAGTCGTTCGAGGCGGACGACGGGTTGTTCGCCGACGACGCCTTCTTCGACTTGATGCCGCCGTTCTGGCGGTTCCAACTCGAGGGCGGCCAGGCGTTCGTCGACCAGCTCAGGGCGGTCGCTGAACAGCATGGCGCCCTCTCGGTGTCAGTGGAGATGCTCCGCACCGTGCCCACCGCCACCGGGTTCGTCACCGAGCACCGGGAGACCATCGACACCGAGGGCGGGGCGTTCACGGCGCGACGGGTGCATGTGTGCGAGGTCCGTGACGGGCGCATCGCGGCCGTCACGACGTACTGCAACGGCGGCTGGGACGACGAGCTCCGGGCGCGGCACGCGGCCGAGGCTCCGATGCTCCGGCCTTGATCCCGAGGGGGACGTGATGAGCGATCAGGTGTCGTACCGGAACTTCAGCGGAACGGCGGCGGAGAACTACGAGCGGTATTTCGTGCCGGCCATCGGGAAGCCCGTCTCGGACGCGCTGATGGCGGCAGCGGCGCTGCGTGACGGCGAGGAGGTCCTCGACGTGGCGTGCGGCACCGGCGTCGCCACCCGCAGGGCGGCTGATGCCGTGGGCCGCGACGGCCGTGTCGTCGGCCTCGACGTGGCCCCCGACATGCTCGATGTCGCGCGGTCGGTGACCACGGCAACTCCGATCGAGTGGCGCGAAGGGGACGCCGCGTCGCTCCCGTTCCCGGACGCCACCTTCGACGTGGTCTTGTCCCAGATGGGTCTCATGTTCGTCGAGGACAAGGCCGCGGCGCTGCGAGAAGCACGGCGCGTGCTGCGCGAGGGCGGGCGCTGCGTGGTCAACACGCCCGGTGCAATCCAACCGCTCTTCGAGATCATGGACGAGGCACTCGCCCGGCACATCAGCCCCGATCTCGCCGGCTTCGTGCGCGTGGTGTTCTCGATGGACGATCCGCAGGAGCTCGAGGGACTGCTGAAGGAAGCCGGCTTCTCGGACGTGACGGCCGGGACCGTCGACGTCGACCTGCGCCTGCCGGCTCCTGGCGACTTCCTCTGGCAGTACATCAACCTGACCCCGATGGGAGCCTTCGTGGGCCAAGCGCCGGCCGACGCCCGTGAGGCCCTGGAGCGCGAGGTCGTGACCCGCTGGGAGCCGTTCACGGTCGACGGGATCCTCGCCGGCACCCAGCCGATCGTGCAGGCGACCGCACGACGCTGACGTTCGCCCGCAAGACGACGCTGTCCTCCTACGCTTCGTCGGCGTCACGCTGACGGAGCGGGGAGGGGAGCGATGGGTCGTCAGGTGGTCGAGGTGCAGGCGGTGTCGCAGGCACCGCCGGAGGCGGTGTGGCGGCTCCTCGAAGACGTCACGACCTGGACCGAGTGGGCCGGTTTCGACGAGGCGGAGTATGCCGAGGAGGGCAATCCGCCTCCGCACGGCCGAGGGGCCCTGCGTCGGATGCGGTTCGGGCGGCTCAGGTCCGTGGAGCGCGTCCTCGCCTTCGAGCCTCCAACCCACTTCGCGTACGACTACGTCGGCTCGTTGCCGCTCAAGGACTACCGCGCCGAGGTCTCGCTGGCACCCGTCGACGGCGGCACGTGCATCACCTGGCACTCGGAGTTCACGGGGAAGTATCCGTTGACGGGCGCGGCCCTCCGGAGAGCGTTGACGCGGGTTCTCACCGACATCGCCACTCGGCTGGCGAGAGCGGCCGAGGAGGGGACGTAACGGCTCTCGCATCGGGGTAGAGACGGAGGATGCAGCGCAGCGTCCTCGTCACAGGAGCGACCTCGGGAATCGGGTTCGAGACGGCCGTCGAGGCCGCTCGCCTGGGCTTCCATGTCGTCGCCACCGCCCGGTCCCAAGAGAAGGCTGACGACCTCCGCCGTGCCGCGAAGGTCCGGGGAGCGACCCTCGACACGTTGGTCCTCGACCTCCACGACCCGGAGGCGGGGAGCGACGAGATCCCCGCTCTCGACCTGTGGGGTCTCGTGAACAACGCGGGGTACATGAACGCCGGCGCCGTCGAGGACGTCCCGCTTGCCGACGCCCGGCAGCAGTTCGAGGCAATGGTGTTCGCTCCCGCCCGGCTCGCGCAGTTGGCGCTCCCTGCCATGCGGAGGCGAGGCGAGGGTCGCATCGTCAACATCGGCTCTGTGTCGTCGTGGACGACGGGTCCGATGATCGGTTGGTACCAGGCCACGAAGCACGCCCTGAAGGCACTGAACGACGCGTTGCGCGCCGAGGTCGAGGACCACGGTACCGACGTGGTGCTCGTCGAGCCGGGCGGCTTCCGGACCGCCATCTGGCCGAAGGCCCGGCGAGAGCTCGAGGCCCGCCGGGAGGGGTCGCCGTATCCGGCGGCGTACGAGCGGGCGCTGTCGATCCTCGACACGCTCGAACCCGTCATGCCGTCGGCGGAAGGTGTCGCCAAGGTGGTGGGGGAGGTGCTGGTCGCCGGCCGGCCGCGACCCCGCTACCGGGTCGGCACCGACGCGTTCATCTTGGAGGCGGCTGACGCCGTCCTGCCCGCACGGCTGAAGGACCGCGCCGTGAAGGCGCTGCTCCGGCTCTAGAGGAGGGTCATGGCACGCAACGAGTGCACCGTCCCGGTTCCCGCCGACGTGGTGTGGGACGTCCTCGCCGATCCCCGGACGTACGGCTACTTCGTCGCAGGGTCGAAGCGCGTCCGCACCTTCGACCCCGATTGGCCCGAGTCGGGGACGGAGTTCCGGCACGCCTTCGGGGTCGGCCCGCTCCATTTCCGGGACGCCACATGGGTCGTCGGCTGCGAGCCGCCGCGTGAACTGCGCCTGCGGACGGGACTGCGACCGTTCGGCATCGCGGACGTGCGGTTCGAGATCGAGCCCCTCGACGAGTCGACGACTCGAGTCGTCCTCGAGGAGCGCCCGATTCGCGGCCCGCTCGCTCGCGTGTGGAACCCGGTGTTCGATCGTCTGATGCACGCCCGGAACGCCGAGACCCTTCGTCGCTTCACCCGGGCGGCAGCCCGCCGTGCCGAGGTACGCGCCGCGGGGAAGACCGCGTAGCGACGCGTCTCACGGGTCGCCTGACGATCCCGGTGATCGGATTACCGTGAGGGCATGTTCGGTCGACTCGGAACGTGGTGTCACGATCGCCGCCGGCTGGTGCTCGTGCTGTGGATCGCCGCTCTCTTCGTAGGGAACGGGGTTGCCAGCAGCGTCGGCGACGCCTACCGCCAGGACTTCTCGCTCGACGGCTTCGAGTCGACCGACGGGTTCTCCCTGATCGAGTCCGCGTTCGCCGACGGCAGCGGCTCGCCCCAGTCAGGCCAGATCGTCTTCGAGGCCGAGCAGGGTGTCGACGATCCCCAGGTCCGGGCGGCGATGGAGGGGATGCTGGCGGAGGTCGCCGACATCGAAGACGTCGTCGGCGTGCAGAGCCCGTACGAGCCGGGAGGCGAGTTCCAGGTCGCGCGCGACGGTCAGTCGGCGGGCCAGATCGCGTACGCCACCGTCAACCTCCCCGAGGACATCGACTTCACCCGCGCCTCCGACATCGGCGACGAGCTGCGCGACCTGATGCCGGCGGTCGACGGGCTGCAAGTGGAACTGGGCGGGTTCCTCTTCGCCGAGTTCGAGCAACCCTCGGCCGAGCTGTTCGGCCTGGCCTTCGCCGTGATCATCCTCATCGTGGCCTTCGGATCCGTGCTCGCCATGGGGCTGCCCGTCGGGGTCGCCGTGTTCGGCATCGGGCTCGGCGGGGCCTTCGTGATCCTGGCCAGCCACCTGATGGAAGTCCCCGACTTCGCCCCCTTCGTCGGCCTGATGATCGGCCTCGGTGTCGGAATCGACTACGCCCTGTTGATCGTCACGCGTTACCGCGAGCAGCTCCACGCCGGGCACGACGGGCGAGCGTCGATCGCCATCGCCATGGACACCGCCGGCCGCTCGGTCGTCTTCGCCGGCGCCACCGTCGTCATCTCGCTCCTCGGCATGCTGCTCATGGGCATCGGGTTCGTGGGAGGGCTCGGGATCACGGCGTCGGTCACCGTCGCCGTCACCGTCGTCGCCTCCATGACGCTGCTTCCCGCCCTGCTCGGCTTCGCCGGCTCCAACATCGAGCGCACCAAGCGGCGCGGTCTGCTCGCCGCTTGCTTCGTGGCGCTTGCCCTGGTCGGCGCCGGACTCAAGACGCCGGCGCTCGTTCTCGCCGGTCTCGCGCTGGCCGTCGTGACGATCGTGCTCGGGTTCTTCGTCTCGCCGCTCCAGCGGGAGGTCGACCACCGGCCGCCGAAGCCCCATCGGGAGACGCTCGCCTACCGTTGGAGCCGCGTCATCCAACATCGTCCGTGGACGTCGGCGATCGGCGCCGGAGCGCTCCTCCTCGTCCTCTCGATCCCCGTCCTCAGCCTGAGGCTCGGCTTCGCCGACGAGAGCAACTTCGCCGACGACACGACCACGAAGCGGGCGTACGACCTCGTCGTCGAAGGGTTCGGCAAGGGGTCGACGGGACCGGTCTACCTCGTGGCTCCGATCGACGGGGCGGACGAGGTTGGTTCGCTCGCCGCCGTCAACGAGGCCGTTGCGGCGGACCCCGAGGTCGTGTCGGTCCTCGGGCCACAGCCCAACGACCCCGCGGATCCGACGGCCGTCCGCTGGCTCGTCACGCCACGGAGCGGCCCGCAGGACGAGGCCACCACCGACCTGGTGAACCGGCTTCGCTCCGACGTCCTGCCTCCCGTCGAATCGGCGACGGGCACCGACGTGCTCGTGAGCGGTCTCGTCGCCGCGAACGTCGACATGTCGAAGTACATGGGCGAGCGGTTGCTGATCTTCTTCGGCGCCGTGCTGGCCCTGTCGTTCCTGCTCCTCATGGTCGTGTTCCGATCGCTGCTCGTGCCCCTGAAGGCGGTGATCATGAACCTGCTGTCGATCGGCGCCGCCTACGGCGTCATCGTCGCCCTCTTCCAGTGGGGGTGGCTGAGCGACCTGACAGGGGTGCAGCCGGGCCCGATCGAGACGTGGGTGCCGATGATGCTGTTCGCCGTGGTCTTCGGGCTCTCCATGGACTACGAGGTGTTCCTCCTCTCGCGGGTGCGGGAGGAGTGGACCCGCACCGGCGACAGCCGCACCTCGGTGGCCGACGGCCTCGCCGCCACCGCCAAGGTGATCACGGCGGCGGCCGCGATCATGGTGGTCGTCTTCGGGAGCTTCATGCTCGAGTTCGAGCGCAGCATGAAGATGATGGGGACCGGGTTGGCGACCGCCGTCCTCTTCGACGCCAGCATCGTCCGCATGCTGCTCGTGCCGGCGACGATGGAGTTGCTCGGCGACCGGAACTGGTGGCTTCCGCGGTGGCTCGACCGGCTCGTCCCCGACCTCGACGTCGAGAGCCACGTCGAGCCCCCCGC
>DATLFW010000211.1:0-8009 GCA_035540775.1 Acidimicrobiia bacterium | reverse complement strand
GGAGGGAGCGGCGCTCGTCGGGGTGGAGGCGGGCCAAGAGGGTCTCACGGATGCGGTCGTGGACGAACGTGCTCCGGCCCGCCTGCGAGCGCGACCAGATGAGGTGGCGGCGGCGAGCGTCGTGGAGGGCGGGGACGGCGGTGTCGGCGGGCTGCCCGGCGAGGTGGGCGGCGAGGTCGAGGTCGAATTCGCGACCCAGGACCGCCGCCGCGAGGAGCAGTTCGAGGGTGGCGGGCGGGAGCAGGTCGAGCCGGCGGGCGAGAAAGGCGGCCGACCGGCGCGACGACTGCATCTCGTCCATGCGGTCGGGGTCCAGGACCCAACCCGGATGGCGGCACACGAGGGCGTCGGCCTCCACCAGCCCGTGGAGCACCGCCGACGCCATGAACGGGCTGCCCTCGGCGAGGGACACCACGGTGTCGCGCGCGTCGCCGTCGATGGCTCCGGCCATCGACTCGACGAGCCGGCGCAGGTCGATGTCGGCGAGCGGAGCGAGGTTGAGGCGACGGTCGGGGGCAAGGTCGAGGACGGGGTGACCGAGGCCGACGTCCTCGCCCCGGTACGCCGCCACGACAAGGACGTGCCCTCGTCCCGTCTCTCGCGTCTCACGCTGCCAACGGGCCAGGACGGCGCAGGTGAGACGATCCGTCCACTGGAGGTCGTCGAGGAGGACGACGGCCGGACGCTCGTGGTCGCCCAAGGCGGCGAGGAGGGCGGCCAGGGCGTCCACCGTCCGGGTCTCGCCGTACGCCTCCGGGCCCAGCACCTCCTCCGCCACGACGGGGAAGACGTCGGCCAGGCTCGGAAGGGCGGCGACGGCCGCGTGCGCGTGGGCGCCGAACTCCGCCGCGATCCGCCCGACGGTGTCCGGGTCACGCTCCGCCTCGAAGGCCGCGGCGATGCCCTGGAGGGGCTGGAACGGAAGGGTGGCCACCTGGTCGAGGGCTCGGCCTCGCACGACCCAAGCGCCCCGCTCGGCGGCTTGCTGGGCGAACTCGTCGAGGAGCCGCGTCTTGCCGCCCCCCGACGCCGCTTCGAGGGCGACGAGGGCGGGTCGGCCGGCGGCGGCCTCGTCGAGGGCGGCGGCGAGGCCCGACAGTTCCACCCCCCGGCCCACGAAGGCCGGCTGCCCCACGACACAGCACCGCCGATCGTGCGTTCCGATGACCACCGCGGGGTCGGCGTGGCCGGCGCGCAGCGCGTCGGACACGGTGGCGAGGTCGGCGAGGAGTGCCTCTGGCGTCTGGTAGCGGTCGGCGGGGTCCTTGGCGAGGAGGCGCTGCACGATCTCGTCGACCGCCCGGGGCACCGTGAGGCCGAAGGAGCGCAGACTGGGGATCGGCGCCGTGACGTGGTGACGGAGGATCTCGCGCACCGACGAACCCGAATAGGGCGGCCGGCCGGCGAGCGCTTCGAACAAGACAGCCCCGAGGGAATAGAGGTCGGAGCGCTGGTCGACGTCGAGGTCGACGAGCCCCGCGCGCTCCGGCGAGACGTAGCGGGCGACCGTCGGGGCGTCGCCGCGCAGCGACGTCTCGACGGCGTCGGCGCGCGAGAACCCGAAGTCGATCAGCGTCACGGCCGCCAGGGGGGCACCCTCGTTGACGACGATGCTCGAGGGCTTGATGTCGCGGTGGAGCACGCCGCGCTCCCAGACGGCGGCCAGGGCCGCCGCCACGGACCGGGCAAGCGTGAGAGCGTCGTCGACGTCGAGGGGGCCGACCCGGAGGCGGCGGTCGAGGCTGACGCCCGGGACGTACGGGGTGACGAGGTAGAGCGCGTCGGCGTCGACGCCGACGTCGAGGAGCGGGGCGAGGTGGGGGCACTCGACCGACGCGAGGACGGCGGCCTCGTGGCGCAGCACGAGTTCGGTGCCCTCGGGGACCGCCGCCAGGGGCGTCGTCTTCACGACGACCGACCGGCCCGTCTCGAGATCGGCGGCGACCCAGGTGGAGAGCCCATGGGCGGCCTTCAGCAGTCGTTGTGGGAGGTATCGGCCGCCGACGACCGTCGGCGCCGTCCGCTCGTCTTCGAGGATGTGATGCATCCGACCGCCACAGTGCTTGGAGCGAGCAAGCCGCCTCTTCCCCCCAGTTTCCGAGGCGACCCGTGTGAGCGTACGGAGGGCCTGGCGCGACCCTCCATGGCACCTTCGGGTCGTTGTCGGGCTCCCTGGAGAACTAGCCCGGGACCTTCCTGACCATTCGGGACCTTCGGCCCACGGGGTGCAGGCGCCGCGAAGGGGTACCGGTGAACGCTGCCGGGGTCAGGCGGATTCGGCGGCCGCGCTGTCGAGGTCGCCGGTGACGGCGGGGAAGGGGGTGACGCCCTCGCCGCGGCGCTCGTACTGCGTTCGGTACAGGTCGGCGTACAGCCCGCCCTCGGCGAGGAGATCCTCGTGCGTTCCCTGCTGCACGATGCGCCCGCCGTCGACCACGAGGATGCGGTCCGCAGCGACGATGGTTGACAGCCGGTGAGCGATCACCAGGCTGGTGCGGCCTTGGAGGGCGTCCGCCAGGGCCCGCTGGATCAGCACCTCCGACTCCGAGTCGAGGTGGGACGTCGCTTCGTCGAGGACGACGATTGCCGGGTCCTTCAGCAGCATCCGGGCGATCGCCACCCGCTGTTTCTCGCCCCCCGAAAGCCGGTAGCCCCGGTCGCCCACCACCGTGTCGTAGCCGTCGGGGAGCGAGGCGATGAGGTCGTGGATGCGCGCCATCCGGCAGGCGTCTTCGACGTCGGCGTCGGTGGCGTCGCGCCGGGCGTAGCGGAGGTTGTCGCGGATGGACGTGTGGAAGAGGTGGGGGTCCTGGCTGACGACCCCGATGGAGGACCGCAGCGACTCCAGCGTGAGGTCGCGGACGTCGTGTCCGTCGACCCGCACGACGCCGTCGGTCACGTCGTAGAGGCGGGGGACGAGCGAGACGATCGTCGACTTCCCCGCTCCCGACGGTCCGACGAGGGCGACCATCTCTCCAGGTGCCGCCGTGAACGACACGTCGCGCAACACCCGCTCGGCCGTCGTCTCGGCGGTCTCGAGGACGCCCTCCTCGAGGGAGGGGAGGGTCGACTCCCCGCGGCCCGGATACCGGAACGAGACGTGGTCGAAGCGGACCTCGCCGCGGGGCGAGGTCAGGGTCGCGGCACCGTCGCGGTCGGCGACACCGTGGGGGAAGTCGAGCACCTCGAAGACGCGGTCGAAGGCGACGAAGGCGGTGAGGATCTCGACGCGGGCGTTGGTGAGTTGGGTGAGGGGCTGGTACAGCTGCGACACGTACCCGGCAAAGGCGACGACGGTCCCGACGGTGAGGGCGCCGCTGATGACGAATCGGGCGCCGAGCCAGTAGACGGTGGCGGTCCCGATGGCGGCGACGAGACCCAGCACCAGCATGAGCGCCCGCATGTACATGGCGAGACGGATCCCGGCGTCGCGCACGGCGCCGGCGCGCCCGGAGAACTCGTCGACTTCCCGGTCGTGGTCGCCGAACAGCGCCATGACGAGCGCGCCGGCGACGTTGAACCGCTCGGTCATCCGGTTGCTCATCGCCGCGTTGTGTTCCATCTGTTCGCGGGTCGACGTGGCGAGGTGCGTGCCGATGCGCCGAGCGGCGAGGACGAACCCGGGGACGACCACCAACGTGGCGAGGGTCAGGCGCCACTCGAGGGCGAACATGATCGTCAGCGTGACGGCGACGCTGATGGCGTTCGAGGCCACCGTCCCCAGCGTGTTGGTGAGGGCCCGCTGGGCGCCCACCACGTCGGTGTTCATGCGCGAGACGAGCGACCCGGTCTGGGTGCGGGTGAAGAAGGCGATCGGCATCCGCTGCACGTGGTCGAAGAGCGCGACCCGAAGGTCGTAGATGAGACCTTCGCCGATGCGGGCGGAGAGCCATCGCTCGGCGAGGGCGAACGCGGCACGCACGAGGAACACGCCGACGGTGGCGAGGGCGAGGACCGTGACGAGGCCCTGGTCTTCCTGCGGGATGGCGCGGTCGAGGATGGCCCGGAACAGCAGCCACGGAATCGCCTCGGCGATCGCGATGACGACGATGACGAACAGGAACCAGCCGAGCTGGCGGCGGTAGGGGCGGGCGAACCCGAGGACGCGCCGGACGAGAGCGCGGTCGAGGCGCGCCCCCTCGACCTCGGTGGCGTCGGTGCGCCAGCTGTGGCTCCAGAACCCCCGGTTCATTCGTGCAGCGTAACCCTCCCGGCCCCCGGCCCCTTCCGGCGCCCGCCTAGGCTCCGCGTCCGTGCAGACGACCGACCCGGAGATCAGGGAGCAGGTTCGCGCCACCGTGCGCGACTTCGTCCGTCGCGACGTGCTGCCGGTGGCGTCCGACCTGGAACACGCCGACGAGTACCCCGAAGACCTCGTCGCCACCATGCGCGACCTCGGCCTGTTCGGGATCACTATCCCCGAGGAGTACGGCGGGTCGGGGTTCGACCTCCTCACCTACATCGGGGTCGTCGAGGAGCTTTCGTACGGCTGGATGTCGCTCTCGGGTGTCATCAACACGCACCTCATCACTGCTCACGTGCTCTCCCACCACGGGACGACCGACCAGAAGCAGCGGTGGTTGCCCCGCCTGGCGACGGGGGAGCTGCGGGGATGCCTCAGCCTCTCGGAGTCCGATGCCGGCAGCGACACCCGCAACATCTCCTGCCGCGCCGACCGCGACGGCGAGGAGTACGTCATCAACGGCACCAAGATGTGGGTGACGAACGGCGTGCGAGCCGGTCTCGTCACCCTCGCCGCCCGCACCGACGAGGGCATCACGTGCTTCATGGTCGAGAAGGAGCCGGGGGCCACCGTCAGCGGCGGCATCGAGGTCAGCCGCAACATCGGGAAGCTCGGCTACAAGGGCTTGGAGACCGTCGAGATGGTCTACCGGGGCCATCGCGTGCCGGCCGGGTGGGTGGTCGGCGGCCGTGACGGTCTCGGTCGCGGCCTCCACTACATCCTCGGCGCCCTCGAGGTCGGGCGGATCAACATCGCCGCCCGGGCCGTCGGCGTCGCCCGCGCCGCCTTCGACGCCGCCATCCGGTACGCCCGGCAGCGTCACACGTTCGGCAAGCCGATCGCCGAGCACCAGGCCATCCAGATGAAACTGGCCGACATGGCGACCCGGGTCGAGGCCGCCCGCCTCCTCACGGTCAGCGCCGCCGAGCGGAAGCAGGCCGGGCTGCGGGCCGACGTCGAGGCCGGGATGGCGAAGTTGTTCGCCAGCGAGACCGCCTTCGAGGTCGCCACGGAGGCGCTGCGCATCCACGGCGGGGTCGGGTACACCACGGAACTCCCCGTGGAGCGCTACTTCCGCGACACGCCGTTGATGATGATCGGCGAAGGCACCAACGAGATCCAGCGCCTCGTCATCGCTCGCGGGCTGCTGAAGCGCCTCGACGAGGACGGCGGCTAGCCGCCGTCGTGCCCAGCGGCCCGGTCGAGTGGGCCCCACGTCGCCTCCGACTGGCCATCCACCTCGGCGACCGCTTCCTCGACCACCCGCTGGTCGAGCCAGGCGAGCGGTTCCCGGCACTCGACCAGCGGTTCGTTGTCGGGCCCGCGCCCCCGCTCGTCGCCGCGCATCACCCACGGCCGCACGTCGCTGGGGCGGCGGTGCTCCAGGTGCAGGTAGTCGTAGATGCGCCGCGCCACCCACAGCCGCACGGGCCGGTTGCCCCACCACGGCTCGACGGTGAGCGGGTTGGCCGACAGACCTGGAAGGCGACCGCCCGTCAGCTCGTCTCGGCTCGTCCGTTCGAGGTCACGGTCGGGACCGTGCGACCAGCGCACGTACAGGTCGTCGGAACCCCCCACCAGGCGGGCGAGTTCGTCGAGGTCTGCGATGGTCCGCACGCACGCGGGTTACCCACGGCGAGCAGAACCTGAAGCGGACGCCCAATTCGTGGCAGGTTCTTCGTTCCCGAACCCACGCGGAGGTCGAGCATGACCGTGCACGAACGGCCCTTCGGCCGGGCCCTGGAGGACTTCCAGGTCGGCGACGTCTACAAGCACTGGCCGGGCAAGACGATCACCGAGTACGACGACCACCTGTTCTGCATGATCACCATGAACCACCACCCGCTCCACACCGACGAGTGGTACGCCCAGAACTCCACCCAGTTCGGGAAGAACGTGGTCGTGGGCAACCTCGTGTACTCCGTGGTGCTCGGGATGAGCGTGCCCGACGTGTCGGGAGCGGCGATCGCCAATCTCGAGGTCGAGGAGCTGAAGCACCAGAAGCCCACCTTCCACGGCGACACCATCTATGCGGAGACGAAGGTGCTCGACGTGCGGGAGTCGGGGAGCAAGCCCGACCGGGGTGTCGTCACGGTCGAGACGCGCGGCTTCAACCAGCGCGGCGAGGAGGTCTGCTACTTCCGGCGGAAGGTCATGGTGCCGAAGCGGGAGGCGATGCCGCAGCGGCCCCGGCCGTACACGTCGCCGGAGTAGCGGCTGCCGCGGCGGCGGTCACCGGGGTCGCCTGGCACCACGCATCTAGAATCCGCAAAGAGGCCGAGAACGGAGGATCCATGGCCGACACATCTCGGGACCGCATCGTCGCGGACCTGATGAGTTCTCCGGTGGTGACGGCAGATCCCGGCGAGACCGTGGCGGAGGCCGCCAACCGGATGACCGAGAAGAAGGTCGGCTCGGTGGTCGTCGTCGATGGCGAACAGCCCGTCGGCATCCTCACCGAGCGAGACCTCGTCAGGCTGGCCGCCCAGGGCACCGACCCGTCGAGCGTCAAGGTGTCGGAGTGGATGACGGCCGACCCCGACGTCGTCGACCCCACCGTCGAGGTCTCGCAGGCGTTCGAGAGCCTGACCGAACACGGCTACCGGCACATCCCGGTCGTCAGCGACGGCCGCCTCATCGGCATCGTGTCGCTGCGCGACCTCATGCGGGTGAGCGCCATCGTGCCCGTGGAGGCCCCGGCGGCCGACGTGCCGCGAGGCCTCGAGGGCGTGGTGGTGGCCGAGACCACCGTCGGCCAGGTTCGGGGCGAGGAAGGCTTCTACCACTACCGCCAGTACGACGCGATCGAGCTGAACGAGAAGCGCACGCTCGAGGACGTCTGGTACCTCCTCTACTACGGCGAGCTGCCGACGAAGGCCCAGCGCGAGGAGTTCATGGCGGCGATCGCCTCGCTGCGGGAGATCCCCGACGACGTGAAGGAGCTGCTCCCGTCGATCGCCCACCTCGGCGACCACTTCCGCCCCCTCGACGCCTTGCGGTCGGCGTACTCGCTGCTCGCCTCGGCGCTCGACTACGGCTCCTGGATGGACGTCTCCTACGAGGAGCTCCGCGACCAGGCGCTGCGCACCTGCTCCGTCATCCCCACGCTCCTCATGGCGCTGTGGCGGCTCCGCAACGGCGAGGACATGGTCGACCCCGATCCCGACCTTCCCTACGCCGCCAACTACCTCCAGATGCTGAAGGGCCACCCCCCGAGCGAGGAGGAGGCGTGGGCGGTCGAGCGCTACCTCATCTCGACCATCGACCACGGCTTCAACGCCTCCACGTTCACGGCGCGCGTGATCACCTCGACGGGTGCCGATCTCGGGTCGGCGGTGGTCGGCGCCATCGGCGCCCTTTCGGGCCCGCTCCACGGCGGCGCGCCGTCGCGGGCGCTCGAACTGATCGACGCCATCGGCACCGAGGAGAACGCCGAGCCGTTCCTTCGCCAGATGGTGGAGAGCGGCGACCGCATCATGGGCTTCGGGCACCGCGTCTACAAGACGGACGACCCCCGCTCGCTCTTGCTGCGCCGGGTGGCCGAGAAGCTCGACGCTGGCCGCGTCGGACTCGCCCGCCACATCGAGGAGACGGCGGTCCGGGTGCTCGACGACCTGAAGCCGGGGCGCAAGCTCTACGCCAACGTCGAGTTCTACGGCGGCGTCGTGATGGAGGCGGTCGGGTTGCCGCCCGAGATGTTCACGCCGACGTTCACGTCGAGCCGGGTCATCGGCTGGACGGCCAACATCCTCGAGCAGGCCGGCGA
>DATLFW010000210.1:0-2356 GCA_035540775.1 Acidimicrobiia bacterium | reverse complement strand
CCCGCAGGCGGGCGGCCAGGTCGTTCGCCACGGCGACGACCTAACGGCGACGCTTGCGGCGACGCGGCTGGCGGGGCCGGGCAGCGAGAGAGCCGTCGCCCGTTCTGGCGGTGGCGTCGGCGCCCCGATCGTCGCGACCCGCCTCGGAGTCAGGCTCGCGGTGTCCTGCGCCGGCAACGTCGCCGCCGGCCTCGCCGGCGTTCCCTCCAGCGGCCGGTGAAGGCGACACGGCCGGGGTGGCGGGCACCGCCGCCGCAACGGGTTTCCCAGCACGGGCCTCGAGGCGCTGGCGCATGGCCCGGTACCGCGGTTCGCGTTCCTTCAGCAGGGCGAGCACCGGCGAGGCGATGAAAATCGACGAGTAGACGCCGGCCATGAGACCGACGAGGAGCGCCACCGCGAAGTCGCGAATGCCGACGGCGCCGAGGATGCCGGCCCCGACCACGAGGAGGGAGACAACGGGGAGGATGGTGGTGACCGACGTGTTCAGCGAGCGCATCAGCGTCTCGTTCAGCGACCGGTTGACGACCTCGGAGTAGGTGGCGCGTCCGGACGAGCCCAGGCGGGCGGCGTTCTCCTTGATCTTGTCGAAGATCACCACCGTGTCGTAGAGGGAGTACCCGAGGATCGTCAGGACGGCGATGACCGTCGCCGGGGTGACCTCGAGTCCCGTGATGGCGTAGACGCCGATGGTGATGCCGAGGTCGTGGAAGAGGGCGACGATCGAGGCGAACGCCATCTTCAGTTCGAACCGCAGGGCGAGGTACAGCAACACGGCGAGGAGGAAGAACACGAGGGCACGCACCGCCTCCTCGGTCACCTGCTCGCCGAAGGTGGGGCCGACGGTGCTGACGCTCACGGCGTCCGGCTGGACGTTGGCGTACTCCGCGAGCGCCTCGCCGATGGCGTCGACCTCGGCGCGCGCAACCGTCTCCGTCTGGACCCGCACCGTCTCGTCGCCGCCGCTGCTCAGGATGCTCACGCGAGCGTTCGCCTCGCCGACGTCGCGCAACACGTCGCGGACCTCGCCGGCCGTCGCATCCCGGTCCTCCACGGGTACCTGCAGCACCGTCCCGCCCTCGAATTCGATCCCGAGGTCGAGCCCCTGTCTCACGAGGAAGACGCCCGAGATGGCGAGCACGAGGAGCGAGAGTCCGAAGAAGACCCGCTTCCGGCCGACGATCTCGAAGTCGGAGCGGTCGTGGAAGAGATCCGACACGGCGGCGCGGAAACGCCGCATGGCTCCGTCGCTCCCGCCCGGCTGTGCCATCACTGCGCCTCCGCGCCGGCCACCTGGCTGATCCCGAACCAGCGCCCCTCGGCGAACCGCTGGTTGCGCCCCATCAGGACGACGAGGGGGTGCATGAAGAAGTAGGCGACGATGAGGTCGAGGGCCGTGGCCAGGCCGAGGAAGAAGGCGAAGCCGCGGACCGAGCCGATGGCGAGCAGCCACAGGAGGACGGCGGCGAGGAGGGTGACGATGTCGGCGGCCACGATGGTGCGGAAGGCGCTCTTGAAAGCCCGGTCGGCGGCGGACCGAACGGTGCGACCCGCCCGCAACTCTTCCTTCAACCGCTCGAAGTAGACGATGTTCGAGTCGGCGGCGATACCGATCGAGACGATGAGGCCGACCACACCGGCCAGGGTGAGGGTGAGGCCGATGGCGTTGCTCAGCCACGCCACCAGCACGTAGACCACGCCGGCGGTGACCGCCAGGCTCAGCAGGACGACGATGCCGAGGGCTCGGTAGTAGAGCAGGACCCACACCGCGACGAGGCTGAGCCCGACAAGCCCGGCCACGATGCCGGCGTCGAGTTGGTCGCGGCCCAGGGTGGGCGAGACGTCGTTGAGGGAGATCTCTTCGAGCTCGACCGGGAGCGCGCCGAAGCGCAGCACGAGAGCGAGGTCCTTTGCTTCGCCCTCGCTGAAGTCGCCGGAGATGACGGCGCTGCCGCCGAACTGCGCTTCCTGGATGACCGGTGCGGACTGGACGACCCCGTCGAGGACGATGGCGATGGGCTGTCCGACGTAGCGGGCGGCCATGGCGTCCCACTCGTCGGCGCCCTGGCCGGTGAACTCGACCACGACCTGCCACTGGCCTTCCTGGAAGGTCGCCCGGGCGCTGTCGACCACCTCGCCGGTGACCTCGGCGGGGCCGAGTTGGTAGAGGACCTGCCCTTCGCGGTCGGCGGCCTGGATCGGTTCGTCGGCCGGGGTCTCCTCGCCGACGTCGACCCGCTCGCCCGGCGCGGTCGTGGTCGTGCTCTCGGCCGTGGTCGTCGTCGTCTCGCCGGTGTCGGTCGTCGTGGTGGCGTCGTCGGCCTGGCCGAGCAGCCCCTGCTCGTCAGCCCCGCCA
>DATLFW010000209.1:0-3449 GCA_035540775.1 Acidimicrobiia bacterium | reverse complement strand
TCTACGAGCTGCTGGCGGCGGCGGGCGTCGACCTCGGTTCCGCCACGCAGACCATCGTCGCCGCCGCTGCGGGTGACGCCGATGCCGACGCCCTCGGCGTCCGTACCGGCGCCCCCATGCTCGTCTGCCACCGCGTCACCCGCGACCGCTCCGGACGCCCCGTTCTCGCCTCCGAACACCGCTATCCCGCCCACCGCACGAGCTTCGAGGTCGAGCTCCCCCGGGTACACGCGGGGAGTGGGGCCGGGCCCGTGGGGCTGCACCTCGTCGAACCGTCGGCCACGGCCGTCAGCCCGTACCCTTCGTCCTCAGCACAACCAGGAGAGAGCCATGTCCAGCACTGACGCCAACGGCACCGTCGGCCCCATCACCCCCGTCGAGCTCGTCGAGGCCGCCTACGCCCGCTACCCGGAGGCCACCCGCATCGCGAGCGAGCGGCTCGCGCGTCCCCTGACCCTCGCCGAGAAGGTCCTCTTCTCCCACGCCGACGACCCGGCGGGGATCGGCCTCGGGCGAGGCGTCGACTACGGCGACTACCGCCCCGACCGCGTCGCCATGCAGGACGCCACGGCGCAGATGGCGCTCCTCCAGTTCATGCTGGCGGGACTGCCGCGCGTCGCCGTCCCGTCGACGGTGCACTGCGACCATCTCATCCAGGCCGAGGTGGGCGCCGCCGCCGACCTGAAGAGCGCCCTCACCGTCAACGACGAGGTCTACGACTTCCTCGCCACCGTGAGTCAGAAGTACGGCATCGGCTTCTGGAAGCCGGGCGCCGGGATCATCCACCAGGTCGTCCTCGAGCAGTACGCCTTCCCCGGCGGGATGATGATCGGCACCGACTCGCACACGCCGAACGCCGGTGGCCTCGCCATGGTCGCCATCGGGGTGGGCGGCGCCGACGCCGTCGACGTCATGGCCGGCTGGCCGTTCAACATGCGGGTGCCCCGTCTCATCGGCGTGCACCTGAAGGGCAACCTCCACGACTGGACGGCATCGAAGGACGTCATCCTGAAGGTCGCCGAGATCCTCACCGTGAAGGGCGGCACCGGCGCCATCGTCGAGTACTTCGGCGCCGGCGCCGACTCGATCTCCGCCACCGGCAAGGCGACCATCACCAACATGGGCGCCGAAATCGGCGCCACGACGTCGATCTTCCCCTACGACCACCACTCGGCCATGTACCTCAAGGCGACGGGTCGGGAGGACATCGCCGACCTGGCCGACCGGCACGCCGAGTTCCTGCGCCCCGACGCCGAGGTGCTCGACGACCCCGAGCGGTTCTTCGACCAGGTGATCGAGATCGACCTCGACACCCTCGAGCCGCACCTCGTCGGGCCGCACACTCCCGACAAGGCCCGGCCGATCTCCGCCATGAAGGCCGAGGCGGAGGCGGAGGACTACCCGACCGACGTGCGCTACTTCCTCATCGGCTCGTGCACGAACTCCTCCTACGAGGACATCGGCCGGGCGGCGTCAGTTGCCCGCCAGGCCGCCGCCAAGGGGCTGCGGGCACGCAAGCCCCTCCTCGTCACGCCGGGCTCCGAGCGGGTGCGGGCGACGATCGAGCGCGACGGCCTGCTGCAAGACCTCGAGGCGATTGGCGCCACCGTCCTCGCCAACGCCTGCGGTCCGTGCATCGGGCAGTGGAAGCGCGACGACATCGTGAAGGGCGAGCGCAACACCATCGTCACGTCGTTCAACCGCAACTTCCCGGCGCGAAACGACGGCAACACGGAGACACTGGCGTTCATCGGCTCGCCGGAGACGGTGGTGGCGCTCGCCCTTTCCGGTCGTCTCGACTGGGACTTCGTGAACGAGCCGCTGGAGCTCGACGGCCAGACGATCACGCTCGACCCGCCGACGGGCGACGAGTTGCCCGACAAGGGGTTCGCCGCCGAGGACATCGGTTTCGTCGCCCCGGCCGAGTCGGCGGAGCAGGTCGAGGTGGCGGTGGCGCCCGACTCCGAGCGGCTCCAACTCCTCGAGCCCTTCCCCGCCTGGGACGGCAACGACCTGACGGGGCTGCGGGTCCTCTTGAAGGCGACCGGCAAGTGCACGACCGACCACATCAGCCCGGCCGGACCGTGGCTGCGGTACCGGGGCCACCTGGAGAACATCAGCGGCAACCTCTTCATCGGCGCCAACAACGCCTTCGCTCCCGATTCGCCTGGTCAGGGCGTCGACGTGCGCGACGGCTCGACCAAGCCGCTCCCCGACCTCGCCCGGGAGTACAGCCAGGCTGGGATCGAGTGGGTGGCGATCGGCGACGAGAACTACGGGGAGGGGTCGTCGCGGGAGCACGCCGCCATGGAGCCGCGCTTCCGTGGTGGGCGTGCCGTCATCGTCCGGTCGTTCGCCCGCATTCACGAGACGAACCTGAAGAAGCAGGGGGTCCTGCCGCTGACCTTCGCCGACCCGGCCGACTACGAGAAGGTGCGGGCCGACGACGAGGTCGACATCATCGGTCTCGCCGACCTGGCGCCCGACCAGCCCGTCACCGTGGTGTTCCGGCACGCCGACGGGACGGCCGACGAAGTCGTCACCAAGCACACCATGAACGACGAGCAGATCGGCTGGTTCCGGGCCGGCTCGGCGCTGAACTTGCTCCGTCAGCAGCAAGCGGGCTGACACGCTCGCCGGCGGGTCAGCCGCCGGTGTAGAGGGCGCGGAGGTCGGCGAGGACGCCGGGGAAGACGTCGAGGAAGCGCTCGACGTCGGCCTCGGTCGTCGACCAGCCCACGCTCGCCCGCAATGACCGGTCGGCGTCGACGCCCATGGCCTCCAACACGGGCGACGGTTCGAGCGTCTCGCTCGAGCACGACGACCCGGAGTGGACGGCGACGCCGCGCTGGTCGAGGGCAAGGAGGACGGGCTCGGCTTCGACGCCCGCCACGCCGAGACAGACCAGGTGGGGGAGGCGCTCGTCGGGATCGCCGTAGCGCTCGACACCCGCAGCCGCGGCCATGGCGCCCTGCGCCAACCGCTCGCTCAGCGCGTGGAGCCGGGACCGTTCCGCCTCGAGCGACGCCGTCACTTCGTGCGCGGCGGCGCCGAATCCCACCGCCGCCGGGAGGTCTTCGAGGCCGCCGCGGCGCATGCGCTCCTGGGCACCGCCTACGACGAACGGCGGGACTCGCAGACCCCGGCGCACGACGAGCGCTCCCACGCCGGCCGGTCCGCCCATCTTGTGCGACGTGACCGACATCAGGTCGGCACCGACGGCGGCGAAGTCGAGGGGCACCACGCCGACGGCGGCACAGGCGTCGACGTGGCACAGCACGCCCGCCTCCCGGCACGCCGCCGCGACTTCGGCCGCCGGCTGGAGCGTGCCGACCTCGTGGTTGGCGAGTTGCACGCTCACGACCGCGGTGCCGGGCCGGAGCACGGCAGCGATCTCCGCGGCGTCGAATCGCCCGAGGCGATCGACCCCCACGACCGTCACCTCGGCG
>DATLFW010000208.1:0-2160 GCA_035540775.1 Acidimicrobiia bacterium | reverse complement strand
TGCTGAGCCGGGACGGTGCCGCCGAGGCTGCGCACGGTGATCGTGCGGATCTGAGGCGACGTGCGGTACGTGGGCTGGCCGGCGTCGGAGGGCAGGAGGCGGGCCCGCAGCCAGTAGGCGCGCCGGTTGCCGAGGGTCAGCGGGGCATGGGCGAGCGGCACGAGCAGCACCACGGTGCCGTCGCGGTTGAGGCCGCCGGTGGAGTCCTCGTGCACCGTGCATGGCAGCCACTGCTCGCCGCCCCAGACCTCCCACCCGAGCGGGGGGCGGCGCGGGTCGACGCCGATGCCCTCGATCGTGGCGATGACGTCGAGGCGCACGGCGTTGCCGGCGAGCGGGCCCTCGAAGCCGAGGAAGAAGGCGTCACCCGGCAGGGGGTTCGGCGTCGAGGGGAAGCACGTGACCGTCTCGCGGTCGTAGCGCAGGGCCTCCCAGACGTCGATGGCCCGCTCCTCCTCACCCGTGCGGTTGGTGTGGGCCGCGACCAGCTGGGGCTGGCGGATGTAGAGGTCCTCGAGCGTCGTGAAGAGGATCGGGGTCTCGCCGCCCGTCGACACCGTGCCGACCTGAGTTCCCTGCGGGACGTGCACCGGCTCGGGGAGAACCTCCGACAGCCAGAACGTGAGGTCGGCACGGGCGGCGGCGGCCGGGAACGGCTCGATGCCGACGAGGTCGAGGAACTTCGTGTAGAGCCGCTCGGGCACCTGGTTGACCCGGAACAGGATCATCTCGCTCATCCAGGCGAAGAGCTCGATGAGCGCCACGCCGGGGTCGCTCAGGTTGTGGTTGGTCCACTCGGGGCAGTAGGTCGGGATGAGGCGCTTGGCCTCGTCGACGATGTCCTGGTACTTCCGGTCGTCGAGGTTGGGGCTCGGCAGCGTCACTCCTCACCCTCCCTCGGGATGACGTAGAACGGGTAGACGAGGTTGCGGCGGTCGTTCGTCGCCTTGATCCGGTAGGTGATGGCGATGTTGACGCGACCGTCGTGGTCGTGATCGGCGGTCGCCACGACGTCCTCGACGTCGACACGCGGCTCCCACTGCGAGAGGGCGTCGACGACGGCCTGCTCCATGGCGCCGAGGGTGTTGTGGTTGATCGGCTCGAACAGCTGGTCCCAGATGGCGCAGCCGAACTGCGGGCGCATGAGTCGCTCGCCCTTGGCGGTCGCCAGCACCATGAGGATCGACCGGTCGATGTCGGCCGGGCCCGTGACCATGGCGATGGCACCTGTGCCGTCGACGCGCATCGGGAAGGCGACGCCGCGACCGATGAACGTGGCCGAATCGGAGGAGGTCTGCGCGTCCATCAGTTGATCTTCACCATGCTGCCCTTGACGTTCGTGATGGCCGACGACTCGAGGGTGACCGGGGCGTTGCCCTTGATGTCGACCTTGGCGTTGGCCTGGATCTGCACGTTCGCCTGGGCGGTGAGCTTGATGTTCGTGCCCTTGAGCTCGACGTCGCCGCCGGCGGCTTCGATCGTGACCTTCTGGCCCTTCACCGTGATGTTGCCGCTGCCGTCGATCTTGATGGTCTTGTCGCCGGCCTTGATGGTGATGGGCTTGCCGGACGCCACCTCCATGTCGAGCTTCTCCTGACCCAGGATGATCTTCGACTTCGCGTCCTTGAGCTCGACCTTCACCTGCTGGTTCGACGCCGAGCTGTCGTCGTTGAACTCGATGACGTGCCCGGCCTTCGACTTGATCTGCCGCGTCTTCATCGGCGACTCCGATGGCACCTGCGGCGGCTTCTTCGTCTTCGACCAGAGCCCGCCGAGGATCACCGGGTAGCGGATGTCGCCGTGCTCGAAGCCGACGATGACCTCGTCGTTGACCTCGGGCGTGAACTGGAAGCCGCGCTGGTCGCCGCCCCCGGGCGTGGCCACACGGCACCACGCGCTCTCGAGCGAGGTGCTGAGCGCCGGGAACTTGCAGCGGATGCGGCCGTAGCCGTCGGGATCGTCCTTGATGTTGGTGACCTGGCCGATGACGAGGCCGGTGCCCACGAACTGCTTCCCGCGGTTGCCGTCGGCGCCGCCGACCAGGTCGGCAAGCGCCACCGGCGCCTTGTTGCCGGCCACGAAGCGAGTCGTGAGGTTGCCGGCGGGCCCGCGATCGTAGGGGGAGTACGTGTGCTCGACCTGGGTGACGAAGTACTCGCC
>DATLFW010000207.1:0-2599 GCA_035540775.1 Acidimicrobiia bacterium | reverse complement strand
TCGGCGCCGAGCCCCTGGTGATCCTGTCGTACATGCCCCCGTGGCTGGCCGACCACCACGGCGCCTTCGACCCCCGCGATCCCACCAAGATTCGCCCGTCCGACCTCGACGCCTGGGAGTCGCTCGTGCGCGAGGTCGTGACGACGCTGGCGACGGCGGCGGCTCCGGCGCTGCGCTTCGAGGTCTGGAACGAGCCCGACCTCCCGATCTTCTGGCAGGACTCGCCCGACGCCTTCTACGCCATGGCTCTGCGCACCCACGCCGCGGTCGCTCGCGTGGCGTTCGATACGGGCCTGCCCTTGGAGGTCGGCGGGCCGGCGACGGCCTTCCCCGACCCGGCCTTCATGCTCCCGTACCTCGGGGCCGTGCGCGACGCCGGTCTTCCCCTCGACTTCGTGTCGTGGCACTACTACGGCAACCACCCGTTCCTCGGGCCCGACGGCGCCGAGGGGATCATCCCCGAGCCGGTGCTGCCCGCACATCCGGTCATCGGCCGCCGCAACCCGGTCACGACGCCCGGCGTCTACCGGACGCAGGTGGAGTCGGTCCGGGCGTGGACGGACGCCGCGCTCGCCGGGAGCGGCCTCGACCCCGAGTTGGTCATCGACGAGTGGAACGTGTCGGCGGGTGGGTTCGACCAGCGCCACGACACCGACGAAGGGGCCGCCTTCGCGGCCGGCGTGCTGACCGAGATGGAAGCGGCGGGTCTCGACGCCGCCGACTTCTACCGGGCGTCCGACGACCCGTCGTTGGGACCGGGCCGGCGGGGCGACTGGGGCCTGGTCGACACGGAGGGGCGTCCGAAGCCGTCGTGGTGGGTGTTCGACGCCTGGCGCGTCACGTCCGAGGGGCCCGATGGCGCAGCCTCCCGTCTCCCCACCTCCCTGCGTCTTGGGGGAGTTGTGTCCGCCATGCGGACAGAAGTCCCCCAAGACGGGAATGGGGCGGCGGGACTGTTCGCCCGGGCCACCCGGAGGGGTGGTGACGGGGCGGCGACGGTCGACGTGTTGCTCGCCAATTTCGAGGCCAACGGTGGCGTCGACCACACCGTCGACGTGCGAGTCGACGGGGCCGAGTGCGCGCCCCGGGCCGTCGTCCGCCTCCTCGACGGTCCCGACGGCGACTTCGACCACGCCCGCCCGCTCGACGCCCTCGGCGGGCAACTCACCCTCGACCTTCCCCCCCAGTCGGTGGCGTGGGTGTCGTTCCACGCATGCCGGTGACGGCGAGCGAGCCGCTGGCATGACGGCGCGAACTGCCCGGGCCCTGGTGCTGGAGGAGCCGCGGCGCCTGGTCGCCCGCGACCTCCCCGTTCCCGAGGTCGCCGACGACGACGCCGTCGTGCGGGTGGAGGCGTGCGGGCTGTGCGGCACCGACCACGAGCAGTACACCGGGGCGTTGCCGGCCGGCTTCGCCTTCGTCCCGGGTCACGAGACGGTCGGCACCGTCGAGGCCATCGGGCCGGTGGCGTCCGAGCGGTGGGGCGTCGGGGTGGGCGACCGGATCGCCGTCGAGGTGTTCCAGCGGTGCGGTGCATGCCGGTTCTGCCAGTCCGGCGAGTACCGGCGCTGCGAGCGACACGGGCTCGGCGACATGTACGGCTTCATCCCGGTCGACAAGGCGCCGGGGCTGTGGGGCGGCTACGCCGAGATGCAGTACGTCGGGCCGGACGCCGTCGTCCACCGGGTCCCCGACCGGCTCGACCCGGTGCTCGCCACCCTCTTCAACCCCCTCGGCGCCGGGATCCGCTGGGGGGTGACCGTCCCGGGCACCGGCAAGGGTGACGTGGTCGCCATCCTCGGCCCCGGCATCCGCGGGCTGTCGGCCTTGGCCGCCGTGCGCGACGCCGGGGCGGGGTTCGTGATGGTCACCGGGCACGGCGCGGGCGACGCCCCTCGCCTCGAGGCGGCCAGGCGATTCGGCGCCGATCTCGTCGTCGACGTCGCCGAGGAGGATCCCGTGAAGGCGCTCCGGTCGGCCACGGGCGGCACACTCGCCGACGTGGTGGTCGACGTGACGGCGAAGGCCCCGGCGGCCTTCGCCCAGGCCATCGCCCTCGCCCGGGAGGGCGGGACGGTCGTGTACGCCGGGACCCGCGGCACCGGCGAGACGCCCGGGCTGTGGCCCGACCTGATCGTGTACAAGGAGCTGCGGATCCTCGGGGCGCTCGGCGTCGACGCCCCGGCGTATGCCAAGGCGCTGGAGATGCTGGCGTCGCGGCGATTCCCGTTCGAGGACCTGCCTCGGCGGGTGGAAGGGCTGGACGGGGCGGAGGCGCTCGTGCAGGCGATGGCGGGAGAGGCCGACGGCGCTCCCCCCGTCCACGGCGTCCTCACCCCGTAACCGGCGGGCTCGCGGGAATCTGGAGCAAGTTCATGGTCTGGCAGACAAGAGACGTGCTCCAGATTCCGCTGGGACAGGGAGGAGTGGGCCGGTGACTGAGGGACGGATCGCCCGGTTGACGATCGACGAGGCCAAGGAGGCCGCCGAGGCCGCCGGCGTCCCCGAGTACATGGCGGAGCTGAGCATCTTCCGGGTGCTGTTGCGCCACCCGCGCCTCGCCGCCCGGATCAACGACCTCCTCGGCCAGATGCTCTGG
>DATLFW010000206.1:0-9932 GCA_035540775.1 Acidimicrobiia bacterium | reverse complement strand
GCCACCGACCCAGACCGGGTAGCCCCGCCCCGTCACCGAGTCGAGCGTCCGTTCGAGGGCCGAGAGGCGCAGGGCCGGGTCCTCGGGAATCAGCCCGAACATGGCCTGCTCGGGGTCGCTCTCTCGATCGCCGCTCCCGATCCCTGCCACCAGCCGGCCGGGCGCCATCCGCTCGACGGTGTCGAGGACGAGGCGCAGGACGGCGGCTCGGCGCACGGTGGCCCGGGCGACGAGGCTCCCGAAGACGATGCGATGTGTTTTCGCAGCCAGGAGACCGAGGACGGGTTCGAGGGCAAGGGCGGGACGGAGGTCGCCGGCGGCCGAGAGGCGGAAGAGGTGGTCGTAGGTGAAGACCCCGTCGAGACCTCGCTGCTCGGCCGACCGGGCGACGGCGACGAGCCGATCGGATTCGGTCGAGAACGTCGGCAGGGTCAGACCGACGCGGAGGTCGTCCACCTCAGGCCCCGACGAGACCCCGGGCGAGGGCGGCGGCACCGATGGCGCCCGCTCGTTCCCCCAACTCGGCGGCCACGACGGGGATCTCGGGGCGATGCGCGCCCGCCTCGACCAGGCGGCGGAACTCGGTCCGGAGCGGGTCGAGGAGGGTGTCGCCGAGGGTCACCAGGCCCCCGCCGATGACGACGAGGGCGGGGTCGAGGATGTTCGCCAAACCGGCGAGACCGAGGGCGACGACGCCGGCGAAGTCCTCCACCAGGGCGATGGCAGCGGGATCGCCCTCGAGCGCCGACGCCGTGACGTGTTCCCCGGTCACCGCTTCCGGGTCGCCTCCCGCCCGGTCCACGACGTCGGGGATGTCGCCCTGCGCGGCCCGGCGCCGAGCGAAGACGCCGAGCGCCGTTCCCGACGCCATCGCCTCCCAGTGCCCGTCGATGCCACAGGCACACGCCGGCCCCTCGTCCACGACCGGGAAGTGCCCGATCTCGGCGGCGAAGCCGTTGGCGCCTCGATACAGACGACCGCCGGTGATGATGCCGCCCCCGATGCCGGTCCCGAGCGTCACGACGAGCACGTCGTCGACCCCGCGAGCGGCCCCGTGGATCGCCTCTCCCCACGCAGCTGCGTTGGCGTCGTTGTCGACGGCGACGGGCATCCCGAGCCGATCCGACAGCCGTTGTGCCAGGGGGAACTCGATCAGCGCCGGGACGTTGGGGGCGTAGCGGACGGTGCCCTGGGCGTCGACCAGCCCGGCGGCCCCCACGCCCACGGCGACCAGGGACCGGCCGCCGGCCACCGCTACGGCCGCTCCTGCGAGCGCCTCGACGATCGCCGCGGCATCGGTGTCGGGGGTCGGCACCCGGTGCTCCGCCACGACGTCGCCGTCGTCGGTGACCAGCGCGGCGAGGATCTTGGTGCCGCCGAGGTCGAGCCCGACCGTCTCCACCCGTCAGTCCTCGACGCGGATGCGACGGACGCGGGCGCCGGCGGACGGCGGCGCAGCCCGCTGCTGGTCGAGGAACCGCTCGGCTGCCTCGGCCATCGATCGGAAGGCGGCCACCATCTCGGAGGCGGCGTTCACCAGGTGGTCGAGTGCTTCCGGGCTCGCCGTGCGGGCGGTCAGGAAGAAGCCGCCGACGGGGCAGGCGTAGCACTCCTCGTGACCGACCGAGTCTCCCGCTGCGTGGCCGGTCGCCTGCCCCGCCGATCGGGGCTGCTCGTCGTGCGCGTGGGCGTCGGGCATGTCAGTCCTCCACGAACTCGATCTCGAGACGGTCGGCGACCATCCGGGCGCCCGCGACCCGGCGACGTACGAGGCTGTCAGGGAGCATGATCGCCCGCCGGTACGGCCCCACGGCAACGAGCACTTCGCCGTCGGACTCGGCGAGGTCGACGTCGCCTCCGGCGGCGAACGGCAGATGCAGCGACATGACGAGGCGCTCGCCCTCTGCCCGCACTTCGAACGGTGCTCCCTCGTGGAAGCAGCCGGCCGGGTCGCGGTCTCCGTGCAGTTCGGCGGCGAACTCCGCCAGTCGCTCGGCCCCCGCCAGTTCCTCCGGCGCCAGCTCGGCGCGCAGGACCGGAACCGGGGCGAACGACTCCTCCACGACCTCCATCTGCTCCTTCTGGAGCCGCTTCCACTCCTCGAACCACGGGTCGCTGACGGCATCCGGGAGGAGGCGGTTCGCGATGACGGCATCGACGTGGTAGCCGAACAGCGAGAGGTACGTGGCCGTCCGCCGCGCTTCGGCGACGACGAGCCGTTCGGGGTTGACGACCAGACGAGCCGTGGTGACCGAGGCATCGGTCAGGAGTTCGCGCACACCGTCGAGGCGGGAGTAGAAGCGTCGCACGCTGGCGAAGACGCCGTCGTCGGCGACGGGGACGTTGGTCGCTCGGGCGAGGATCGGCCGCACTGCCCGCGTCAGCGTCCGCTGAGCCGGGAAGACTCGTTGCATGTACCAGGCGAGCACGTCGGGCAGCGACAGCAGGCGGATGGTCTCCGCGGTGGGGGCGCAGTCGACGACCACCAGGTCGTACCGACCGGAGTCGGCGCACGTCTTGATGTCGGAGAGGGCGAAGACCTCGTCGAGCCCGGGAACGACCGACAGCTCCTCCGCCTCGACGGCGTCGGCCCCCGCCCACTGGAGCACCTCGACGACGTACTGACGGACGTCACCCCAGGCCGTCTCCAGCCGCGTCCGGGCGTCGAGCTGCTGCCCGTGCAGCCGGTCGGCGAGTTCGACCGGCTCGTCACCCAGCTCGGCCTCGAAGGCGTCGCCGAGCGAATGGGCGGGGTCGGTCGACAGCACGATCGTCCGCAGCCCCTGGCGGGCCGCAAGGGCGGCCGTGGCGGCGGCGACGGTCGTCTTCCCGACGCCGCCTTTGCCGGTGAACAGGAGGATGCGCACGGGCGGCGAACCTAGCCGGGCCGGACCGGTCAGCCCGCCTCGACCACGCGCTTCAGGTCGCGCAGCGCCGTGCTCACGATCCGCCCCTGGGCCCGACGCTTCACGAGCCCGGGGAGGGGGAAGGCGAGGTCGGCGGTGAGGTCGTAGGTGACCCGGGTGCCGCCGTCGGCCTCCTCGAAGCGGTAGGTGCCGTCGAGTCGCTTGAGCAGGTCGCCCTCGACGAGCGTCCACGAGAAGGCACCGGGCGCCTGCGAGTAGTCGTAGTCGAGCGTGTAGGTGACACTGCGCCCCATGGCGGCGGCGCGGTACCGCACCTGCTTGGCCCGCCCCTCGGCGTCGCGGTCGAGGACCTCGACCTGCTTGATGTCGCCGGCCCACTCCGGGTAGCGCTCGAAGTCGGTCGCCACCTCGAAGCACCGCTGCGGCGGCGCCGCCACGTGGGTGCGCTCCGTCGTCTGTTCAGCCACCGGTTCCTCCTCGCACTTCCCTGGCACTTCCCCTGGCACTAGCCGCGTCCGAGCGGCGTCTGGCGTTTCACCACCGAGTAGTAGTAGCCCAGCACAACGACGTAGCCGATGAAGAGCCAGCTCGTCGCCACCGCCACCCATAGCCATACCAGCCAGGACCGGCGGTCGTCGGCGCCCCCTACGAACTCGCCGGGCTCACGGTTCCAGCAGTCGAGGAGGGCGACGATCGTCGGCACCTCGAGGGCCAGGGCGATGAGGACGAGGTTCGTCACGGCCGCTTCCGCTGGTCGACGGTGCGCCGGGGTCCGAACTCGCCGTACCGGGCGCCCCACCAACCCGCGAGCGCGAGGGGCAAGACCGGCTCCATCACCCCGAACGGAGCCTCGGATGCCGTCGCCGCCGCCACCACGATGGCGATGGCGAGCGATCCGAGCAGTTGCACCTGGATCGGCCTCGGCGCCGTCCCCTGCAGGAAGAACAGGCCCGAGAGGGTGATCTCGTCGTGGCGGCTCCGCCCGACGGCACGGACGAAGGCAATGCCCCAGACCACCATGCCGACGAGGAAGAACCCGACGGCGACCACGGTGGCAGGGAGTTCGAGGGCGTCGATCCCGGCGCGGTCGCCGATGGCGGTGACGGCGAAGACGACGGTCGTCACCCACGAGACGATGACGACCCGCTCCCCCGGGAGCCGCGACCGCTCGGCCTCGGGGACGTCGCCGGCGTCAGGCACGAGGCAGGCCGAGGACGCGCCGCACGACCCAGGCGCGGGCGCCGAACGGCATCACGCCGCGGGCGGCGCCCATGGCCTTGGCGTCGGGACCGACGGCGTAACGGAATCGGGGGCGGCGGGCGTCGAGCGCCTTCACCACCGCCTCCGCGACCTCCTTCGGATCACGCGCGAACCGTTCCGACAGCTCCTCTGCCTTGGCGGAAACGGCTGCCGCCATCTCGGCGTACGGGCTGTCGCCCGGCAGGTAGCGGGGGGACTTGTCCCAGATCTCGGTCTTGTAGGCGCCCGGCTCCACGAGCACCACGCCGATCCCGAACGGCGCAACCTCCATCGCCAGTGACTCGCCCCAGCCTTCGAGCGCCCACTTCGACGCGCAGTACACCGACATCCCCGGCGTCCCGATGAACGCCGAGTCGCTGGAGATGAGGACGAGCCGGCCCGACCGCTGCGCCCGCATGGCCGGCAGCACCTCTCGAGTGAGCGCCAGCACCCCGAAGAAGTTGGTCTCCATGACCCGGCGGCACTCCTCGTCGGGTGTCTCCTCGAAGACGGCCCCCGCCGACACGCCGGCATTGTGCACCACGGCGTCGAGGGCGCCGCCCGTCGCCTCCAGCACGTAGCCCGCACCCTTGGTGATCGAGGCGCCGTCGGTGACGTCGAGCTGGACGACCTCGACGGCGTCGCCGTCGACGCCCGCCGTCGCCAGGGCGGCGTCGAGCGCGCTGCGGCGGTCGGGGTCGCGCATGCTGGCGAAGACGCGCCAGCCGCGGGAAGCGAGGGCGACGGAGATCTCGAGGCCGAAGCCGCTCGACGAGCCGGTGACGAGGACGGAACGCATGGCCGCGCAGCCTACCGGGCCGCCCCCGGTCACGATCCGGGAGGTAGTTCCTCGCGGAGGGGAGGGAGGTCGCCGAACCGCCCCTGGGCCACGGGCAGGAGCCGGGCGGCGAGCCCGTCGTAGGAGAACTCCTCGACGGCCCGGCGGCGGGCGGCCATGCCCATGGCGCGACGGAGCTCGTCGTCGGCGAGGAGCCGCTCCAGTGACGCCCGGGTCTCCGACACCGAGCGCGGGTCGACCACGAAGCCGGTTTCGCCGTGCGCGACGGCCTCGTGCGCTCCGCCACTCCGCCCGGCCACCGCGGGCACGGCGCAGGCGGCGGCCTCGAGGAAGACGATGCCGAACCCCTCCTGTTCGAGCCCGCCCCATCGGTTGCGGCACAGCATGGCGAAGGCGTCGGCGCTGGCATAGAGGGCGGCGAGGTCGGCGTCGGGAACCCGGCCGAGGAAGCGGACCCGCCCGGGCGCCGCGCGTTGCGCCCTCCGCTCGAGCCGCTCGCGGTCGCGCCCACCCCCGGCGATGGCGAGATGGACGTCGGTGGGGAGCCCGCCGACGGCGTCGATCAAGACGTCGAAACCCTTGCGCGGTACGAGGCGGCTGACACCCAGGACCAGGGGGCGGTCGGGGTCGAGTCCGTGCCGGCGGCGCACGTCGGCGCGCTCCTCTCCTTCGAGCGGGCGGAAGCGGTCGGTGTCGACGCCGGGAGGGACGACGACCCCTCGAAGATCGGGGGCCAGGGCCAGTCCTTCCCGGGCCGGGTATCCCCCGGCCGCCACGGCGGCGCCCGCTCGGCGGAGCACACGCCGGCTCACCTGGCGGCTCCCGGGAAGACGGCTCCAGACCGTGACCTCCGCCCCGTGGAGGACAACGCCGTAGGGGACGCGCAGCGCCGGCCCGATCCCGCCGATCGGAAACACGGGGTCGAGGAGCACCACGTCGGGCTGCCACTCGTCGACGAGTCGCTCGACGAGGCGGCGGGTGGCACGCGTCGGGAGGAGCGTTCCGGCCTCGGCGCGGCGCACCGGAAACGGTTGGGCGGCATCGAAGGCGTCGTCACCGTCGTAGGGGGTCGTGAGCACCCCCGCGACGCCTTGGGGAAGCCGTCGCCACAACTCCCACAGGTACGACTGGATGCCGCCGACCTTGGGCGGGAAGTCGTTGGTGACCAGCAGCGACCGCACGGCGACGGGGCTGGAATCAGCGGGAACGGCGCAGGCGAGGAACCCGGCGGCGGCGAGCGGGGGATGCATGACCGCCGTTCGCCGACGTCGTGCCGTTGCTCGGCGGAGGAGCGGCAGGGGCGAAGGCGGGTGGGCGGTCGACGGCCCGCTCGGCGCGCACCGACGGCTGGGAGTGCCAGGACGGCGGCTGGGGCAAGGCGTCGTCGAACCGAGGCGTCGCCGCCGCTCGCTGGGTGCCGCCGTTCGAGGCTGGCGGCGACTCGGCCTCGAAGCGGCGGCGGGGAGCGCGAGGCGTGCTGCGTGGCCGCGCCGCCGGCCGCTTGGGCGGGGACTTCCTGGCCGGCGACTTCTTCCGGGTCGTCTTCTTGGGCGTGGCCTTCTTCGGTGTCGCCTTCTTCGGTGTCGCCTTCTTCGGCGTGGCCTTCTTGCGCGGCGCCGGCTTGGGGCTCGGACGCTTGGCCGGAGCCTTCTTGCGGGTCGTCTTCTTCGGCGTGGCCTTCTTGCGGGTGGTCTTCTTGGCCGGTGACTTCTTGGCAGCGGACGGCGCCGGGCCGTCGGCGAGCTTCGGCAAGCGTCCGCGTGCCTTCGGGTCACGCCATCCGAGGGCGGTGGCGAGGCGGTTGGCGGCCGTGATCGTCTTGGACTCCGGCTCGTAGATCCACTCGGCCACCTGTTCGCGGCCGCGCGACACGTAGGAGAACCGGACCTTCCACTGCCCGTCGGTGGTCTCGTGCGCCGACCACCCGGCGTCGTACTCCCCCGTCGTCATGCCCGCCTGCTTCACGGCCACGTTCGCTCGGACCGCATCGCCGAGCCCGACGCCGGAGGGGCCAGCCCCCCGCTTCGACAACACGGCGCGCTGCGCCTCGCCCACCATCCGGGCCTGCTCGGCGAGCACCGGGGCGGCGTAGACCTCGACCCGCCACTCGTCGAGCCCGGCTCGTCGAGCCACGGATTTCACCGACTCACCATGCCGGAGCCGGTCCTGGATCTCGCGAGGGCTGAGCCGCGAGCTCTGGGGACCGCTCACGTCGCCGCGTCGGCTGGGCAGGGCTGGCGAGCTGAGACGGCTGGCGCCGGCGGTCGATCGGAAGCGGCGAACCTCGGCGACGGCTTCGAGGACCGCCGCGTCGACCTCGAGCACGCTGTCGCCGCTCTTGGCGCGGGCGCTCTTGCTGAGGATGAGGCCGGAACGGTCTTCCGTCACACCGACCAGGTAGAGCTTGGGCATCTCCTACTCCCGCGCGTCGTGCGCGGCGAGTGTACCGGCGGGTCTGGTGGGCCGGGTGGACGCCCGACGGCTGGTGCTGGTCAGCCTGCGGCGCGCAGGTGACGGACATCGGCCAGGAGACCGGACGCTGCCAGCGCGCGCACCGCCCGCTCCTCCTCCGGATCGAGCGCCGCCGCACCCCGCGCGTCACGGTCGACCAGGAACCGGACGATGCATTCCGAACACTCGGGCCGCTCGTCGCCCACACACCCGCTGCAGTCGAGGATCGTCGTCTCGCTCATTCCGCCATCTTGGCGACGGGGTGTGACAGTCAGACGCCCCACCCCTCGCTCAGACGCGGCGGAGGAAGTCGACGAAGGCGTCTGCGGGCACCACCGTTGCTCCGGCCGCCTCGGCGTGCCCAGCCACCCACTGGTCCGACGAGGCCACGATCACCGGCGTCGCGAGCGGCAGCGCCTTCGCCTCGGCGACGATGACGTCGTCGGCCTCGACTCCCGCCGGGGTGAAGACCACCCGAACCCCCGAGCGCTGGGGTGGGTGGGCGTCGCCCACGTCGGCGCCGTCGAAGACGACCGTGACCATCACGTTGGCGGACCGGTGCAGCCGTTCGAGCAGGGCGCACAATCGGCGACGCTGGATTGCCAGCGGGTCGTCGCCCCACGCCTGCATCGACACGTTGTAACCGTCGACGAGCACGACCGGAGCCGGGTCACCCCGCACGGCGGCACCGAGCCCGGCGGGTGTGCTGCCGACGACCCCGGGCGGCAGCGACACACGCGCCCGACGCCCCTTGGGTTGCCGGCGGCCAGGCTCGGGAGGAGGCGGAGGTGGAGGTGGAGGCGGCGGTGGTGGAGACGGCGGCGCAGGCCGCTCCTCTGCGACCCCGGCCTCCGGCGACGCTGCGAGGCGGCGGGCGACGGCAGCGGCCCGTTCCAACAGGGCGGCCTCCTCGCTCGACACAACCGGGGGCGGGGGTGACTGCTCCTTCGTCCCCGCCAGCAGCCGCTCCAGCTCGCCCTCGAGTCGCTCCACTTCCTGCTCCAGCGAGGCCCGCCGCTCCTGCTCCGCACGCAGGCGGCCCGCCACCCGGTCGCGCTCGCGCTCGACGGCCCCGAGAGCGTCGGCTGCGAGCTCGCCCGCCGCCCGCGCCTCGGCGGCCGCCTGCTCTGCTGCCTCCTCGCGCTGGCGCCGCGAGGCTCGCTCCTCGCGGAGGGTCTCCTGGAGCGCCTCCACCTCGGCCCGGAGCCGTTCCACGTCGCTCTCGGCCCGCCGCCGCGCCTCGTCGACGCGAGCGAGCTGGTGGTCCTGCGCCTTGCGCTCGTCTTCGTCGGCCTTGACGTCGAGATCGTGGCGCAGCCGGGCGGCGGCGAGGCCGAGGCCGAATTCGAAGCCGTCGGGGCGGCGCGCGTACAGGGCCGAGACGAGGAGCGGCAGGTCGTCGCGAGCGGCGACCTCGTCGACCAGCTCGACGGGCGACCTCGTGTCCCAGGCGTCGAGCAGCGCCGTCACCTCGGGGCGCGCCAGGAAGGCCTCGAACACCTTGCCGCGGAACTCCTCGTCACCGTCGAGGGCACGCAGGAGTTGTCGGCGCGCCGCGTCGGTGCCATATCCCCGGCGGTCGAAGCCGAGCATCGGGCGCACCGCGGGCGGCACGTCGTGGGCCGCCATGGTGCGGATGGCGTCGCCGGCCGCCTGGACGAGGGGCGCCAGCAGTGACGGCGGGACGAGCGCCGTGCGGTCGGGCGCGCTCATGCCGCCACCGCCCGCCGGGGACGGCGACGGGCGTCACACCAGGGCCGAGCGCGTTGCGTCCGGCGACCGGCAGGCCCGTAGACTGGCTTCGTTCGCACCGGCCGTCGATCCGCGGTCGGCGACCCCGGAGGGGGATGCATGCAGGCACGATACGAGGAGCTGACGCTCGAGACCCAGGGTGACGGCGACATCATCGACATGACGCCGTACGCCCAGAAGGCGATCGACAATGCGCAGCTCCGCGACGGCCTCTGCACCGTGTACGTCGCGCACTCGACGTGCGGGATGACGACCATCGAACACGAGCCCGGGTGCAACGCCGACCTCAACGTCGTCATGGAACGCCTCGCCCCCGAGGACGACGACTGGCAGCACAACGCCCTGAACGGCGACACCAACGGCCACAGCCACGCCCGCGCCGCCATCATCGGCCCCTCGGTCACGGTGCCCGTGCGCGACGGCGAGCTCATCACGGGGACGTGGCAGAAGGTCGTCATGATCGACTTCGACGACCGCCCGAGAAGCCGCCGGGTCGTCATCCAACTCCTGGGCTGAGCCTCACGCTCCCGAGGCCTGCGCCTCGTCGGAGTCCGGCAGCTCGTCGACCGGGACCTCCTCGATCGAGTCGCCCGACGCGCCGCACCATCGGCAGGTGACGGCCTCGACGACTCGGTCGAGTTCCTCCTCTTCCTCCACCGCCAGCTCCCCGCCGATGGTGTAGTGGTGGAAGGCGCGGGTCCGCCGCGAGGCGACCACGTCGAAGCGGGTGAGGTTCCCACAGGCGCTGCAGCGGTAGCGGACGGCCATCGAGCGCAGACTACCGGGAGACCTCCTGCGACAGGTCCACCCCGCCGTCACACCCC
>DATLFW010000205.1:0-3330 GCA_035540775.1 Acidimicrobiia bacterium | reverse complement strand
CCTACGAGGTCGACCTCCGAGGCTGGTGACGGGCACGGGCGCCGGCTCGGGTCGGCGCCGGGCCGCGACCGCGGGCGAGGCGCTAGGTTCCTGCCATGACCGATCTCGCCCGCCTCGACGCCACCGCCTCCGCTCAGCTCGTCCGCGACGGGGAGGTGTCGGCGACCGAACTCGTCGACGCCGCCATCGAGCGGATCGAGCGTCTCAACGGCGAACTCAACGCCGTCATCCACGAGCGTTTCGAGAAGGCCCGGAAAGAGGCCTCGCTCGTCGCTGCGGGCGACGACCTCCTCTTCGCCGGGGTCCCCTTCGTGCACAAGGACCTCGACGGCTTCACCGCGGGCGACCCGTACCACGCCGGCAGCCGCTTCCTGAAGGAGGCCGGCTTCGTCGCCGACCACGACAGCTACCTGGCGGCGTCGCTCAAGGCGGCGGGCTTCATCCTCGTCGGGAAGACGAACACTCCCGAGCTCGGGCTCCAGCCGACGACAGAGCCGGAGGCCTACGGGCCGAGCCGCAATCCCTGGAACACCGGCCACTCGACGGGCGGATCCAGCGGTGGCTCGGCTGCCGCAGTCGCCTCGGGAATGGTGCCCGTCGGGCACGCCGGCGACGGTGGGGGCTCGATTCGCATCCCTGCCAGTGAGTGCGGCCTGGTCGGTCTGAAGCCCTCACGTGGTCGCGTCTCGCTCGGCCCCGACGACGACGAATCGTGGGACGGCCTTGTGCAGCGTGGAGTCGTCACCCGCTCCGTGCGCGACACCGCCGCCGTCCTCGACGTGCTCTCCGGCGCCACGCTCGGCGACCCGTACGCCGCGCCGACCCCCGAGCGCCCGTTCGCCGACGAGGTCGACGCCGACCCTGGCCGCCTCCGCATCGGCGTCCTGGCGACGGACCCCACGGGGAGCACTGAGGTCCACGTCGACTGTGTGACTGCAACGGAGGACGCCGGGCGCCTGCTCGAAGGGCTCGGTCACACGGTGGAAGCCGCCTATCCCCAGGCGCTGGAGGATCCGGGGGTCACGGAACACTTCTTCCCGCTGTTCGGCGCGTGGGCCGCCTACGACCTGCGGATGTGGGAGCAGATGGTGGGACGGGCACCGACCGAGGACGACGTCGAGGCGGGAACGTGGGCGGTGGCGCAGATGGGCGCTGCGACCAGCGCCGTCGACTACTACCGGGCCGCCCGGTGGATGAACGGGTGGACGCGGCGGGTGGCCGAGTGGTGGAACGACTTCGACGTCCTCGTCACCCCGACGATCTCGGAGCCGCCGCCGCCCCTCGGCGAGTTCACCGACACCCCCGACTTCCCGGGACGGGGCCTCGTGAAGTCGTCGGCCATCGTGCCGTTCACCGTGCCCTTCAACATCACCGGTCAGCCCGCCGTCTCGCTGCCGCTGTCGTGGAACGAGGCGGGCCTTCCCGTCGGCGTGCAGTTCGTCGCTGCATACGGCCGGGAGGACGTGCTGATCCGCCTGGCGTCGCAACTGGAAGAGGCCCGTCCGTGGGCCGACCGGCGTCCGGCGATCTTCGCCTGACCTGGCGCCTGGCGGTCGCCCTCGCGGTTTCCGTCGCGGTGGCCGTTCCCGGCTGCGGGGACGCCCCGTCGGCCCCTGGCGTCGAGGGCGAGGTCACCGCGGAGGTCTCCTTCGACCTCCCGCCCGGAACCGTGGCCGTCGGCGACGACGGGACGGTGTGGGTGACGGCGAGTTCGGCGTCGCGGCCCTCCGGGGGACGCCCGTTCCGGCACGCCGTCTACGGGATCGACGGTGAGCGAGGCACCGTCGTGCACGAGGCCGCGCTTCCCCACCAGATGAACGACGTGGCGGTCGGGGCGGGCGGCGTCTGGATGGTCGGTACCGACTTCCGGAACGAGGAGCGGCCACCCCAGGGGACGCTCGTGCGCCTCGACCCGGCGACGGGACGGGTGACCGACCGGCTCGACCTCGGCGAAGGGGCGCCCAGTTCTGTTGCCGTGGGGCACGGCTCCGTGTGGGTGACCGACAGCCGGGAAGACCGGGTGCTGCGGATCGATCCCGAGGACGTGGAGGTCGACCGCTCGATCGCCGTGTCCGGCGGGCCGACGTCGGTCGCCATCGACCGGCGGTGGGCGTGGGTGGCGAGTCCGACGACGGGCGTTGTCCACCGGATCGATCCCCAGACGAACGTGCCGTCCGAGCGTGTGGCCACAGGTGGGCTTCCGAGCGTGGTGGCGGCGGGCGGCGGGGTCGTCTGGGTGTCGAACTACGCAGACGAGGACCTTGCCGTCGTCGATCCGGATGCCGTCGAGGTCGAGCGGACCGTCGACTTCGCCTCGTCACCGTCACGGATGGCCGCCGTCGGCGAGCGGTTGGCAATCGTCGAGAGCGAGGATCAGCGGTTGTCGCTCCTCGCCCCTGGCTCGGACCCCGTCGTCCTCTTGGAGGACCGCTTCTTCGTCGACGTGGCCGCACGGGACAGCACCCTCTGGGTGGTCGACCACGGCGACGACCGGCTCGTCCGGGTGACGCTGCGCTCGACGGAGTGAAGGCAGGGCGGGGCGGGCAATTCGGACAGACCTCACAGCCCGTCGCGGAGGCCGTGTAGTCGGAAGGCCGGTCGGCCGATACGCAGGTAGCCATCCGGAACAAGGGGATTGGATGACGCCCGCCTCGAACGGAACCTCCGCCACCACCGACTCGTCGACGACCCCCGCCATCGACGCGCCCGCCGGCATGCCGGCCGAACGCATCGGACGCCGCCTGCTCGCCATGCGCCGGCAGAGTGGCCTGTCGGCACGATCGGCGGCCGCCCTCCTCGGCGTCAGCCGGGCGGACCTCCGTGCCTTCGAGCTCGGGAAGTCCGCCGCGCCGCACGCCGTCCTCGACCGCTTGGCGTCGATCTACGGATGCCGCCCGAGCGACCTCGTCGACGAGCGGAACGGCGAAGCGGTCGATGTCGCTCCGTCGCACGTGCAGGTCGGCTCCGCTGCCCGCCGGCTCTCGCCGGAGGCGTCCGACGAGGAGGTGCTGCGCCAGTACCTCTCGGCCGTCTACGAGCTGCGCAGCCTCCGTCCTGGCTCCGACCTCCCCCTCCGGGATGCCGACCTCGCCCTCCTCGCCGACGTGCTGGGCGACACCACGGACGAGATCGAAGCCCGGCTTGTCGAACTGATCCACTGCTCGCGTGACGAGGCGCGCGCCATCCGCCGCGCGCTCCTGCGGCGGCGGCTCGCCATCCCCGCCACCGGTCTCCTGATCGGTGCGGGCGCCTTCACACCGGCAGCCGCGGCCGCCGACGAGAATCCCGCTCTGCTCGTCCACCGCATCCTCGACCGCGTGACGGCCGAGG
>DATLFW010000204.1:0-3941 GCA_035540775.1 Acidimicrobiia bacterium | reverse complement strand
GCGGGAGCGCACCTGCTTTGGGGGCAGGAGGTCGGGGGTTCGAATCCCCCCTCCCCGACGCCGGGATGCGACGTTTGCGGCGTCCGCGCCCCGGCTACACATCCCCCAGCGAGGCTGGGGGGCCACGTAGATTCGCGGGTGTAGCTCAATGGCAGAGCCCCAGCCTTCCAAGCTGGTGACGCGGGTTCGACTCCCGTCACCCGCTCGACGAATCATCGAGAGGACGAGCATTCCGTGGTGTCACCCGGAACGGATCCCAGGCAGGCGTCGCGTCTCGAACGCCTGGGCCTCGCACTCCTGATCGTCGGGGTCTTCGTCGCCGGGCTCGTCAGCATCGGGCTCGGCGTCACGGACGACGACGACGAGGCGGCCCAGACGACCGGCACCACCTCGACCACCGAGGCCACCACCACGACGCTCTTCGGGGGCGGCGCCCCCGAGACCACCGTCACCACCTCGGCCACCGACACGACGGACACGACGGGCACGACCGGGACGACCGCCACCACCTTCGCCACCACCACGACGAGCGGGTTCGGCGGCGCCGGTCAGCCGGGACAGACTCCCACGACCACCGCCGACGACACGACCACGACGACCTCGGGCGCCGACAGCGGGCTGGCCGCTCCGGGCACCGGCTCGGCGGGCGTCAACGACGGGGCCACCCCGGCCACCGGCGCCCCGGCCGGGCTCCTCGCCGGAGCGGGGTTCGCCTTCCTGGTGCTGGGCGCGTGGGCGGCCCGATACACTCGGTCCGGCCCGGAAGCGGTCGAGCGCCCGTAGCTCAGCCGGACAGAGCAGCGGACTTCTAATCCGCCGGTCGGGGGTTCGAATCCCTCCGGGCGCGCTGGTCCCGGCTCCGCCCGGTGATCACGCACACATGGTGGCCGTAGCTCAGCTTGGTTAGAGCGCCAGGTTGTGGCCCTGGAGGTCGGGGGTTCAAGTCCCCTCGGTCACCCTCGTGACGAAGGCCCGTCCCCTTGGGGCGGGCCTTCGTCACGTTCGGGGCGGTGCTCAGCGTGAGCGCTCGGATGTCCCTCCGCGGCGGGGCGGGAAGCGGGAGCTATCGCCGCGACGTAGACGGTCGCGCTCCAACGCTCCCCCGTGTAGAAGTTCGGGAACGTCACGACGTGCGCCTCCGCCGAAGCGAAGGCGGCCTCCAGATCGGCGACGAACGCGTCGTCGGGTGCATCGTCCGACCACAGCCCGAAGACCCCGCCCGGACGGAGGCACGCCGCCACCTCGGAAACCCCATCGCGCGTGTAGAAGCGGGCGTGGCGAGGGTGGAGGTGGTGACGGGGGCTGTGGTCGATGTCGACGACGACGGCGTTCCAGCCGTCGTGGCCCCGCTCCTCACTGCCACACAGGACCCCCTCTGCAACCATCTGGAAGAAGTCGCCCCGCACGAACTGGCATCGTTCGTCCGATACAAGCGCGTGCCCGAGTGGGACGAGCCGACGTTCGTGCCAGTCGATGACGGCTTCGAGTGCCTCGACGACGTGGACCGAGGACACGCGGGGGTCCTGGAGGGCTGCGCGGGCCGTGTACCCGAGGCCGAGGCCACCGACCACCACGTCGAGGCGGTCGCCCTCGACCGCGGCGAGGGAAAGTCGAGCGAGGGCAATCTCGGCCACCGTGAACAGGCTGGACATGAGGTACTCGTCCCCGACCTTCACCTCGTAGACCTCGACGTCCAGTGTCGGCTCGACCCGGCGCCGGAGGATGACCTCACCGATGGGCGTGGAACGACGGTCCAATTCCTCGAAGTCGAGCATGACAGCACCCTTTCCGGCGGTGCGGGGAGCATGGCACGCATCGACGAGCAGCCGCCGTTGACGGCACGGCCCGCTTCCCCGTCTGCCCGGGGAGCGGCGCCGGTACGATCGCCGCCATGGGCGAGGCGATCAGGGCCGAGGACGACGGGGCGGTACGGCACCTCGTGTTGTGCCGGCCCGACGAGTACAACACCATCACCGTTGCCCTGCGCGACGAGCTCGACGCCGAGCTGGATCGCGCCGACCGTGACGACGCGGTGAAGGTCGTCCTCGTCCGGGCCGAGGGCCCCGCCTTCTGCGCCGGGTTCGGCCTCGACTGGTCGACGGTGTCGCAGGCGACCAACGACGGCGCGGCGGGGCGAGTGTGGGACAGCGTCGCCGACGTCCAGATGATCGGCCGGTTCGGCGACACCTTCGCCAAGCTCCACTCGATCTCGAAGCCGACGCTGGCCGCCGTGCAGGGGTGGTGCATCGCCGGCGGCACCGACATGATCCTCAACGCGGATCTCATCGTGGCCGGCGAGTCGGCCCGCTTCGGCTACCCGCCCGCTCGGGTCTGGGGCGTCCCGGAGGCGCCGTGGGTGTGGGTCGCCCGCCTCGGACTCGAACGGGCCAAGCGCTACCTGTTCACGGGTGACGAGCTGACGGCGGCCGAGGCGGCGGCGGTCGGCATGATCCTCGAGTGCGTCCCCGACGGCGACCTCCAAGAGCACGCCCGCTCCCTCGCCCAGCGGATGGCGCTCCTGCCCCTCAACCAGCTCCAGATGATGAAGTGGATGCTGAACGACGTCGCCCGCCACCAGTACCAGCCGGACACGAGCCGCCTGCTCGGCTACATCTTCGACGGCGTCGCCCGGCACACCCAGGAAGGCCTCGACTTCGTCGCCCGCGCCCACGAAGTGGGCTGGCGGGAGGCGATCCGTGAACGCGACCGCCCGTTCGAGGACTACGGGGAGCGACCGGCGGGCCAGTAGGCCGCCGGCCCCCGCTATCCGACCCGGGCGGCCTGGCCACCGTCGACGGGCAGGAGCACGCCCGTGACGAAGGCCGCCTCGTCGGAGGCGAGGAAGAGGGCGGCGTTCGCCACGTCCCACGCCGTCCCCTGACGCCCGAGCGGCACGAGCGACGCCCGCAGGTCGGCATACGCCTCCCGGTCCATCTTCTCGGCGGCGGCAGGGGCGTCGACGGCCATGGGCGTGTCGATGAACCCCGGGAGGATGGCGTTGGCGCGCACGCCGTGCTTGGCGTTCGTCACGGCGAGGTTCTGGGTGAGGGCATTCACGCCCGCCTTCGAGATCTTATAGGCGGTGAGAGTGCCCGCGGCGGCGATCGACGCCAGCGACGAGACGTTGACGATCGCCCCCCGGCCGCTCGCCCGCAGCGAGGGAACGGCGGCCCGGCACGTCCGCCAGAGCGCCCGAAGGTTGACGTTCATGATGCGGTCGAAGGCGTCGTCCTCGAGTCGGTGCGGCGGACCGTCGCCCGCGCCGATGCCGACGTTGTTGTGGAGGACGTCGAGGCGGCCGTACCCATCGAGGGCCGCCTGCACGACCTGGCTGGGGCCATCGTCGGTGGCGATGTCGGCCACGACGGTGGCGACCTCGCCACCCTCCGCCCGGGCGAGGTCGGCCGTCTCCTCGAGGCTGGCGGCGTCGCGGTCGGCGAGCACGAGGAGCGCGCCCTCCCGGGCGAAGGTCACCGCCGTCGCGCGGCCGTTGCCGATCGTCTCGCCGGGCGTCTGCCCGGCGCCCACCACGAGCGCAACCCGTCCTTCGAGGCGTCGCATCCCGGGACTCTACGCGCCCGTGACAGGCTGCCCGCAGAGAAACCTCGAAGGAGAGAATGACGTGGACGGACTCCTGCCCCAAGTCGGGCTGGTGGCGCTGCTGGTCCTGCTCAATGCCGGGTTCGCCGGGACGGAACTGGCCCTCGTCTCGCTCCGGGAGGGCCAGCTGCAGCGCCTCGAACGCCGATCGGGCACGGGGGCGGTCCTGGCGAGGCTCGCCCGGGAACCCAACCGCTTCCTTGCCACCATCCAAATCGGCATCACGCTCGCCGGCTTCCTGGCGTCGGCGGCCGCGGCCGTCTCGCTCGCCGAACCGCTGGAGGAACCCCTGTCGTTCCTCGGTGGAGCAGCCGACGCGGCGGCCGTGGTCGTGGTGACCC
>DATLFW010000203.1:0-2018 GCA_035540775.1 Acidimicrobiia bacterium | reverse complement strand
CCTACGAGTCGATCGAGTCCGAGGCGGGCCCGCCGCCCGGCGCTGGCGGGGGGTCGCCGTTCGAGGGCCCGGCCGTGCCCGAGGGCGCCGGCTTCGACGCCGAGTTCGACCCGTCGACCGACTTGGCCGAGCCGACACCGCCCGAGATGTCCGACGAGGCGTTCAAGCAGTACGTCCGCGAGCAGATCGGCGATCCCACGTGGGAGCCCCCGCCGCCGTCGGCCAGCCCCTTCGCCGACGACCTCCCGTGAGACCGCTCCGCCTCGCCGGCCTCGTCCTGACAGGCCTCGGCCTGTTCTCGATGGCCGTGGGCATCGTCGGCGTGCTGACCGAGGAGGACGACGCGCCGCTCGACGCCGCCGCCACGTCGGAGACGACCACGTCGGTGGCCGCGGAGGTGACGACGACGTCGGCGGCGCCGTCGACGACGACCACCGAGGCGCCCGAGACGCCCCAGGAGTTCTACGCCCTGTGGAACGAGGCGGCGGCTGGCGACGACGTCGACACACTCATCGCCCGGCTGCACCCCGGCGTGCTCGAGTTCTACGGCGAGGAACAGTGCCGAGGGCACGTGGGGCGCTTCGCCGCCTCCATCCGCATCGAGTTCGTGTCGGTCGGCGAGCCGAAGGACTACGACTACGGCAGCGAGCGGGAGAACCGCCCGTACGTCGTCGAGGACGCCCTGCCCGTCGACGTGGTCGTGCACCGGGGCGACGACGGAGGCACGGAGCAGGTCGCCCACCTCGCCCGGGTCGACGGCCAGCTGCGGTGGTTCACCGACTGCGGCGACGTGCTCGACGGCTGAGGCGCCGTCGCATCATTGTGTGCGTACCGCGTCGCGCATGGCGCGACTGGATACGCACACGTTGAATGGGTCGTAGCATCGGAGGGGTGGAGAGCCACCTGCGTCCCCAGTGGATCCGGGGGCGGGCGTCCCGCCAGGCGCACGCCGACCTCCCCGACGGCACCGTGGAGGAGGAACACGGCCGGGAAGGCTTCTCGGGCCCGGCCAGCCACCTCTACCGTCTCCACCCGCCCACGGGCTGGATATCGATCGACGGGCCGCTGCGCCCTCACGCCCTCGACGCCAACCGGCTGGTCGACGGTGCGGGGGACGGCGAGGTGGCGGCCGCCGATCTTCCGACCGCCCTCCTCGGCAACGACGACCTCGTCATCTCCTTCTGGTCCCGCCCGGCCGGGACGCCCGACTGGTTCTACCGCGACGCCGACGGCGACCTGCTCTACCTCGTCCACCAGGGCGAAGGGCGGCTGGAGACCGAGTACGGACCGCTCCCCTATCGGGCGTCCGACTACCTGCTCGTCCCTCGCGGCACCACCCACCGCTTCGCCGCCACGGCGCCCACACAACTCCTCGCCGTCGAGGCCGTCAACGGGCGTCTCGAACTTCCCGACCGGGGCCTGCTCGGCCGCCACGCCCTCTTCGACCCCGCCATCCTCGACGTGCCCGAGCCCGAGCCGGTCGACGAGGCGGGCGAGTTCCCGATCCGGGTGAAGCGGGAGAACCAGGTGACGACCGTCGTCTACCCGCACCACCCCTGCGACGTGGTCGGATGGAAGGGCGACCTGGCGCCGCTGCGACTGTCGATCCACGACTTCCGGCCCGTCACCTCGGCCCGCTACCACGTGCCGCCGTCGGCCCACACGACCTTCGTCGGCTCGCAGTTCGTGGTGGCGACCTTCGCCCCCCGGCCGCTCGAGACCGACCCCGCCGTGCTGCGCGTGCCCTTCTACCACCGCAACATCGACTACGACGAGGTGATCTTCTATCACCGGGGCGAGTTCTTCAGCCGGGCCGGCATCACCGAGGGGATGCTCACCTTCCACCCGACCGGCATCCACCACGGGCCGCAGCCGAAGGCCGTCGAGCGGAGCCAGGAGAAGGGGCCGGGCGGGTTCGCCGACGAGATCGCCGTCAACATCGACGCTCGCCGTCCGCTCCACCTCACCGGGGCCGGGGCCTCGATCAGCGTCGAGGGCTACGACCGCTCGTGGCAACC
>DATLFW010000202.1:0-3692 GCA_035540775.1 Acidimicrobiia bacterium | reverse complement strand
CCGAGAAGTTGATCTTGAACTTCCGGGGGAGGCGCTGACCGAGGGGGTGGCGGAGGAAGTACTGGTAGGCCGCCTCGGCCCAGGGGGTGATGTCGAGGACCTCGAACGGGCAGGCACCGGCGAGGTGGCAGCCGGCCACGTTGCGGACGGTGTCGCCGCACGCCTCCCGCGTGGTGAGGCCGACGGAGGCGAGGTCTCGCATCACTTCGTGCACTCGGGAGAGCTGGACGAAGTGGTACTGGATGTTCTGGCGGGTCGTGATGTGCCCCCAGCCGCGCGAGTAGGTGTCGGCGATGTGGGCGAGCATGTCGAGCTGCTCGGCGTCGACCTTCCCGTACGGGAGCTTGACCCGCACCATCTGGTTGTTACCGCCCTGGCGCTGGCCGTAGATGCCCTGGTTGAGGCGGAAGATGCGGAAGACGTCCTCTTCGATCTCGCCGGCGAGGTAGCGCCGCGCGGTCTCCTCGAAGCGGCGGATCTCCTCTTCCTCGACGGGGCCGAGCTGGCGGGACCGGATGTCGGAGATGTCGATGGCCATGAGCCGTCCCTCGAACGTGAACCTACGTGTCGCCAAACCTGAGTGAACAGGTCGGGTTTCGAACACCGTACGCGGTGTGCGAGGGAAAAGTCTAGTGATTGGGTCGGGTTTTTTCCCGACCGGATTGGTCAGATTTCACATCGTCGTCAGCGGCGGGCCTCGGGACGCCCGCCCGAGCGACGTGACAGGAGCGAGGGCGGGGTGCCCGAGGGGCGCCTCGCATTCTTGGCCTCCGAATCGGCGAATCGTCGCGGCCAAAGGGCCAAGAACGGAGGGGGTGGGGAAGTGGCGGGTACGCTCGCCGGCCATGGCCAAGGAGTCGGTGCTCACCCCCCAAGCGGAGGACTTCCCCCGCTGGTACCAAGACGTCGTCGCCAAGGCGGAGCTGGCCGAGAACGGCCCTGTCCGGGGCACCATGGTCATCCGGCCGTACGCCTACGGCATCTGGGAGCGCCTCCAGAGCGAGATCGACGCCCGCATCAAGGCCACCGGGGCGAAGAACGCCTACTTCCCCGTGTTCATCCCCGAGGCCTACCTGCGCAAGGAGGCCGAACACGTCGAGGGCTTCAGCCCCGAACTGGCCGTCGTCACCCACGCCGGCGGCAAGGACCTCGAAGAGCCGGTCGTCGTCCGCCCCACCAGCGAGACGATCATCAACTCGTTCTTCTCGAAGTGGGTCCAGGGCCATCGCGACCTGCCCCTGCTCGTGAACCAGTGGGCCAACGTGGTGCGGTGGGAGCTGCGGCCGCGGCTGTTCCTGCGCACGACCGAGTTCCTCTGGCAGGAGGGCCACACCGCTCACGCCACCGAGGACGACGCCCGCGACTACGCCCTGCGCATCCTCCGCGAGGTCTACGAGGACGTCATGGTGAACGTCCTCGCCATCCCGGTGCGCGTCGGGCGCAAGACGGAACGGGAACGGTTCGCCGGTGCCATCACCTCGTGGACCTGCGAGGGGATGATGCGCGACGGCAAGGCGCTCCAGATGGGCACCAGCCACGAACTCGGCCAGAACTTCGCCCGGGCCTTCGACATCACGTTCCTCGACGAGACGGGCGCGCAGGTTCATGCTTGGCAGACGTCATGGGGCGTTTCCACCCGCCTGCTCGGTGCCCTGATCATGGCCCACGGCGACGACCGGGGTCTCCGGGTCCCGCCTCGGGTGGCGCCCGTTCAGGTGGCCGTGCTCCTCGTACGAGACGAGCCCGAGGTCCGATCGGCGGCCGAGGCCCTCGTGGCCGACCTCGCCGGACGTGGCGTACGAGTCGAGCTCGACGATCGCGTCGACCAGTCGTTCGGGCGCCGTGCCGTCGACTGGGAGCTGCGCGGCGTGCCGGTTCGCATCGAGATCGGCCCCCGCGACCTCGCCGAGGGGAACGTCACGGTCGTGCGACGCGACGCCGACGCCAAGGAGCCGTGGCCGCTGGCGACGGCCGCCGAGCGTGTCCCGAACCTCCTCGACGAGATCCAGGCCGCGCTGCTCGAGCAGGCGACGACGATGCGCGACGGCCGCACGGCTCCGGCCGCGTCCGTCGACGAGGCCATCGAGGCCAGCCAGGACGGCTTTGCGGCTGTCCCGTGGGACGTCGTCGGCGTCGAGGGCGAGGACACGCTCGCCCAGTCGGGCGTCACGGTGCGCTGCCTCCAGACCGCCGACGGCGGCCTCCCGCGCTCCGGCGACGAGCCCGGTCTCCTCGCCTACACCGCCCGCGCCTACTGAGGAGCGCGCCGCACCCTCGGGTGCGCATGCCTGGTGGAGGCTGGTAGTATCGAGGGGTTCGTCGGAGTTGCTGGGTCGACGTGGGCGGTGCGCCCACGTTTTTTGTTGTCGGTCGGGGTTTCCGGCCGGCCGGGACAAGCGAGGGGAGGCGGAATGGATCACGACGTGCAGGAACGCGTGCGAACGCTCGTCGAGCCGGTCCTGTCGCCGCTCGCCATCGACCTGGTCGACGTCGAACTCGTCGGTTCCGGGAAGGGTCGCACGCTTCGCCTCAGCATCGACCGTGACGGCGGGATCGACCTCGAGGTGATCACCGAGGCCACCCGAGCGGTCTCGCCCGTGCTCGACGCCGAGGATCCCATCCCGGGGAGCTACACGCTGGAAGTGTCGAGTCCCGGGGTCGAACGCCCGCTGCGCACTGCGGCCGACTACCGCCGCGTCGAGGGGGACACGGTGTCGGTGAAGACTCGCAGCGAGGTGCAGGGCGGGCGACGCCACAAGGGCACCCTCGTGGCGGTCGACGACGACGGCGTCGTGGTCGAGGTCGACGGGCAGCCGAGGCGGCTCGCCTTCGACGACATCACCCAGGCGCGGACAGTGTTCGAGTGGGGCCCGGCGCCCAAGCCGGGTCGGGCGCGGGCCGGCTGAGCCCCGCCGAGAGACGGTCTGACGGCCGCCGAGGCGGGCGGTTGGCGGAAACATCATGAGGAAGACGAGACGGTGAACGAAGAACTGATGGAGGCCCTCCGGGCCATCGAGGTCGAGAAGGGGATCGCGTTCGAGACGCTCCTCGAGGCGCTCGCGAACGCGCTCGTGACGGCGTACAAGCGCATGCCGAAGGCGGCCGAGGAGGCCGTCGTCGAAATCGACGTCGACACCGGCGAGATGCGGGTCATCGCCCAGGAGCTCGACGAGGAGGGCAACGTCCTGCGGGAGTGGGACGACACGCCCACCGACTTCGGGCGGATTGCGGCGCAGACCGCCAAGCAGGTGATCCTGCAGCGGATCCGCGAGGTCGAGCGCGACATGAAGTACGACGAGTACGCCGGGCGGGAAGGCGACATCGTCACGGGCATCGTGCAGCAGACCGACCAGCGCTACACGCTGCTCGACCTCGGCAAGGTCGAGGCGCTGCTCCCGCAGGCGGAGCAGGCCCACGGCGAACGCTACGACCACGGTTCTCGCCTGAAGGCCTACATCGTCGAGGTTCGCAAGACCTCCAAGGGCCCCCAGATCGTCGTGTCTCGTACGCACCCGGGCCTCGTGAAGCGGCTGTTCGAGCTGGAGGTGCCCGAGATCGCCGACGGCATCGTCGAGATCAAGGCCATCGCCCGAGAGCCCGGTGCCCGCACCAAGATCGCCGTCGACTCCCACGACTCCAACGTCGACCCCGTTGGGGCCTGCGTCGGGGCACGGGGATCGCGTGTGCGGATG
>DATLFW010000201.1:0-5513 GCA_035540775.1 Acidimicrobiia bacterium | reverse complement strand
TCCGGCAGCAGGCGGGCGTGGATGTTGACCATCCCGAGATCGTCGGTGAACGAGCGCACCTCGCGTGCTGCCACCCGCTTGGCCTGCAGTTCCGTCTCGTCCATGGCCGCGTGGCGGATCCGCCGCCCCTCGTCCTTGACCTTGCCCAAGCCCTCACGGCGGGCCGTCTCCAACAGGCGCTCCACGGAACCGGGCACCTCGGCCTCGGTCTTGGCGATCTCCGCCCCCTGCGCCAGCGACACCTCACCAGCGCTCAGCGCCTCCGCCAACGCCGGGATCTCCGCTGCCGCCGTCATCGTGTCGATCTCGGCACGGACCTGCCCCGGGGTCTTCCCCATGTCCTTCGCCACCCGGGCGATCCCCCGCATCCCGTCGCACTCCGCCAACCGCGACGCAACCGACGCCTGCACCGCCTGACAACGCTTCACATGCGCCGCCAACAACCCGGACAGACGAGTGGCGTCGTCGAACGACAGGCAGCGAGGCTCGATCGCCGACAAGGCGTCCTCGAAACGACGAGCGGCTTCTGACAGCGACACGGCCCTCACCCCCTTCGAACGCACGCGGACAACACACACGGCTGGGAAGCGAGGGCCTGCGACGCCGGCCCCAAAGCGATACACCGACCTTAGCGAACGTCCGTTCGCCTTGTCAAGCATCCAACCGGAAATGTTTCGACGATCACAACCGCCGCCCGGCAACCGTGAGAATGGAGGCATGGCCCGCCTGCTGGCGCTCGTGGCTGGGGCCTTGCCCGTCCTGGCCTTTCCCGAAGCCGACCTCTCGTGGCTCGGCTTCGTCGCCCTCGTCCCCCTCCTCGTCCTCGTCCGCGACGCTCCGACCCCTCGCGAAGCCGGCGTGCGAGCGTGGCTGGCCGGCACCGGCTTCTTCGCCGCCATGCACCACTGGCTCCTGGCGAACGTCGGCATCTTCACCATCGTCATCGCCCCTCTCCTCGGCCTCTTCTGGCTCCCGTGGGGGCTCGCCGTCCGACGATGGACCGGCCACCTCCGCTCCCCCGCCGACCTGGCTCTCGCCCTCACCGTCGTCCCCGCCGTCTGGGTCGTCGTCGAGTTCGCCCGGTCGTGGGACCGCCTGGCCGGGCCGTGGGGGCTGCTCGGCGCCACCCAATGGCAGAACCTGCGCATCCTCGGCCTCGCGTCACTCGGCGGCGTGTGGCTGGTCTCGTTCGCCCTGATCGCCGTCAACGTGGCGACGGCCGCTGCGGCGTCTCCACGTCATCCCCGCCCGATCCGGCTCGCTTCCGCCGGGGCCGCCCTCGGCATCGTCGCCCTGGCCTTCGTCCACGACGCCGTCCGCCCCTCCCCGTCCGAAACCAGCACGGTTCGCATCGCGGGCGTCCAGACGGGACGGGTCGAAGACGGGGCGGAACGCTTCGAGGCGCACCTCGCCCTCTCGCGCACGCTCGCTGATGACGCGCCCGACCTCGTCGTATGGGGCGAGAGCAGTGTCGGCTTCGACCTTCCCACCCATCCCCAGCGGGCGGCGCAGGCCCAGGACCTCGCCGCCGACCTCGGCGCGCCCGTCCTCGTCAACATCGATGCGCGCAAGGGTGGCGAAGGAGGGATCTACAAGAGTTCCGTCCTCGTCACCCCTGACGGCGTCGACGGGCGCTACGACAAGATGCGGCTCGTCCCCTTCGGCGAGTACATCCCCCTGCGCTCGGTCCTCGGATGGGCGGCCGACGTCACCGAGGCCGCCGAGGAGGACCGGCGCCGGGGCGAGGGCCTGGCGGTGCTCGACGTGGTTCCCGGCGACGGCGGCAGAACGTTCCAGATCGGGCCGCTCGTGTGCTTCGAATCCGCCTTCCCCGACATGAGCCGGGAGCTCGCCCGAATGGGGGCCGAGGTCGTCGTCCTCCAGACCGCCACGACCACCTTCCAGGGCAGTTGGGGGCAGGCGCAGCACGCCGCCCTCTCGGCCGTACGGGCGGTGGAGTCAGGCCGGCCCGTCGTCCACGCCGCCATGAGCGGCGTCTCGGCCGTGTTCGACGCCGAGGGACGACGCCTCGCCTGGCTCGATCACGACGAGACGGGCACCCACATCGCCGAGGTCGATCTCACGTCCGGCCGCACCCCGTTCGTGCGTTTCCGTGACTGGGTGCCGTACCTGTCGATCGCCATCGCGATCGCCGCCCTCCTGGGCGACGCCCGCACGCGGAACGCCGGCCCGCACCGTCTCTGGGCGGACCGGCGTTCCCATCGCGCGCCTGTTTCGTGAGACGTCAGCCCTGGGGAGGCCCGCCTCGCCCCGGCTTGCCGCCCTTCGCGTGACCGTTCGAGGCGCCGTGGCCACGCGGGCCGGCCTCGCCGTTCCCGGCCGTGGTCACGTCGTCGCCCTCGTCACCTTCGTCGCCCACGCCTTCCTCGCCGTGGCCGCGCTCGCACGGCATCGGGTCGGGGACGTCGTCGGGCACCGTGCCGCCCCGAGCTGCTGTCGACACGTACATCCCCACGGCGCACGGCGGCGCGTCCTCGAGGGCGAGCGCCATCTCGCGGGCCTCGTGGACGGCGTGGGCGGTGGCGTCGGCGTTCTCCGACGGCCCGTCGCCCTCGTCCTCGATCTCCGACTCGTCGTCTTCGGCCGCCTTGACGGGCACGTCGTCGGGACGGCCGTGGTCGCCAGCGGCGTCACTCGCCTCGGTCGTCGAGGAGATCCCCTCGAACGGGTCCGCCGGGCCGATGCCGAGCCCGGCGGATGCGAGCGCCAGGCCGCCCAGCAGGCCGACGGCAATCTTCAGGATCGTGGATCGCATGGGTTCCGGTGGTCCTCCTGTCGGCGTGCCGCTGGCGCCGACCTCGTGGTGGTTGCGTCTGCTCTGGTCAACGCCGCAACCCCCGGTTCGGTTACGCCCCAGACGCAATGCGGCCCGCAGAATCGCGATTCTGCGGGCCGCAATGCACGATTGAGTCGGGCTGGCCGGATTCGAACCGGCGACCTTTGGTCCCCCAGACCAACGCGCTAACCAAGCTGCGCCACAGCCCGCACCGTCGGCACCACTGGGACGCCGGGTGACGGAGTCAGTCTAGGAGGCCGTGGGCGAGGACCGGGATCCGTCCCACGCGCGCCGTCCATGGATTCGCTAGGTTCTCGCCGCCACACCATGCGCGCACGCATGGGTGGGTCCACGCCCCGTCCGTCCACTCCGTCGCCGCACAATCGACGCCGCCCGCCTGGCGTGCCTTGATCGAGAGGAGTTCGAGACGTGAGACGGGCCGTCTTCATCTTGTCGGGCCTCGCCCTGGTCGCCACCGGCGTGGTCCTCCCCGGTGACCCTTCGGGGGCCCATCACCGGCCGAACCACGGCACCACGACGACCACGACCTCGTCCACGACGACGTCGTCGACCACCACCACGACCGTCCCCTCGGGCGGCCACGACCCGATCCTCTTCGTCCACGGCTGGAACTCCAGCGGCTCCGTCTGGGACACCATGATCAGCCGCTTCCAGGCCGACGGGTGGACGACCTCCGAACTCCACAACTGGTCGTACAACACCTCGCAGTCGAACGAGATCACGGCCGAAGAGATCGCCGCCAAGGTGGCCCAGATCCGTCAGGACACCGGCGCCGCCAAGGTCGACATCATCACGCACTCGATGGGCGGCCTGTCCTCGCGCTGGTACGTCAAGTTCGACGGCGGTGAGCAGTACGTCGACGAGTGGGTGTCGCTCGGTGGCCCCAACCACGGCACCGACACCGCCTACCTCTGTCCCGACACGTCGTGTACGGAGATGCGCCCAGGATCGAACTTCCTCGGCACCCTGAACGGGGGCGACGAGTCGCCTGGCGCCGTCAACTACGGCACCTGGTGGTCACCGTGCGACGACGTCATCAACCCCGACGAGAGCACGATCGTCGAAGGGGCGGCCAACACGCAGACGGCCTGCATCGAACACAGCGACCTCTACCTCGACGCCACGGTGTACGGCCAGGTCCGTGACTTCGTGGCCTGAGGGGGGTCAGAACTTGTCGAGCACCCACTCGACGCCTTGCCAACCTCGGAAGGCGAGGTAGACGAGGAACGACGCCACCACGAGCTTCAAGTGCCACGGGACGGGTGGCAGCCCTTCGCTGTCGCCCGTCCCGTCGGCCAGACCGCCCGGATCGACGGGTGTCCCGCACGTGGTGCAGCGACCGTCGACGGCGACGGCCGAAGGGGCCCGGTAGGCGTCGCAGGACGCACACCACGGCACGGCGTCACACCGGCGGGACGCCGTGGCGCCGGTCGAACGCTTCCCGGCGCTTCCCGCGGGCCGCAGCGAACCTGCTCACGAGTTCGCCGCGGAGGCTCTCCGGTTGCACGACGGCGTCGACGACGAGCTCGGCCGCCAGGTGCAGGATGTCGACGTCCTCCTCGTAGAGACGCCGCTGCTCGTCGACGAAGGCCTGCCGCTCCTCGGCGTCCTCGATGGCCTGGATCTTGTTGTAGAAGACGGCGTTGACCGCCGCTTCCGGGCCCATGACCGCGATCTGGGCCGTCGGGAGGGCGATGCAGGCTTCGGGGTCGAAGGCCGGACCGCACATGGCGTAGAGGCCGGCGCCGTAGGCCTTGCGCACCACGACCGAGATTTTTGGGACGGTCGCCTCCGTCACCGCCGTGATCATCTTCGCCCCGTGGCGGATGATGCCCTCGCGTTCGACCTGGGTCCCGATCATGAACCCGGGCACGTCGGCGAGGAACAGCAACGGCACGTTGAAGGCGTCGCACAGCCAGATGAAGCGCGCGGCCTTGTCGGCGGAGTCGACGAAGAGGACGCCGCCGAGGTGCTTGGGATTGTTCGCGACGACGCCGACGACTTCACCTTCCATGCGGGCGAAGCCGACGATGAGTTCCTTCGCCCAGGCAGGCTTCAGTTCGAAGAACGAGCCCTCGTCGACGAGCGACTCCACCACGTCGTGCATGTCGTAGGCACGTCTGGGCTCCTCGGGCACGATTTCGGCGATCACCCGCGCCTGCCCCGAGGGCTTGCGCGGCTCGCTGGCGGGCGGCGCCTCCCGCCAGTTCGACGGAAGGAAGGAGAGGAAGCGGCGGGCCGCCTCGATGGCCTCGCCGTCGTCGGCCACCAGGTTGTCGCCACAGCCGCTCACGGTGGTGTGCATGCGGGCGCCGCCCATCTCCTCCAACGACACCTTCTCGCCGATCACCATCTCGGCCATGCGCGGCGAGCCGAGGTACATCGAGGCGTTCCCGTCGACCATGAAGACCACGTCGCAGAACGCCGGAATGTAGGCACCGCCGGCGGCCGACGGGCCGAAGAGGCAGCACACCTGCGGCACCTTGCCTGACAGCCGCACCTGGTTGGCGAAGATCCGCCCGGCGCCCCGCCGCCCCGGGAACAGCTCTACCTGGTCGGTGATGCGGGCGCCCGCCGAGTCGACGAGGTAGACGACGGGGAGGTTGTACTTCAGCGCCGTCTCGGTGAGGCGCACGATCTTCTCGACGGTGCGCGCGCCCCACGACCCCGCCTTCACGGTCGGGTCGTTCGCCAT
>DATLFW010000200.1:0-2579 GCA_035540775.1 Acidimicrobiia bacterium | reverse complement strand
CGCCAAGGCAGCGTCCATGCGCGCCCACCTGCTCGCGGAAGCGGAGGCCGAGGCGCAGTCGGCCACCGAGAAGATGGCCATTCCGGTCGTCCTGATGTTGTTCGGCTTCCTCACCTTCGTCGGCTACCCGGCCGTCGACCGGGTGCTCACGGGGCTCTGACACGGCAAGCCACGCCACGTCCACGCGATCTCAGGTCCGACGAAATCGAGACTCAAGGGAGGGTCCATGTCGACGTTGATGCTCCACCTGTCCGTTCACTCCACGATCCCCGAGGTCGTCGCGCTCGCCAGTTGGTGGACGGCGCTTCGCTGCCGCCTCGACGTCGTGCGCCGGGAAGACGGCATGACGACCGAGACGGTGATCATCACAGCGGGCCTCAGCGCGCTCGCCGTCGCCGTCGTCGCAATCATCGTCAGCCGCGTCACCCGGCGCGCCCGCTCCATCCAGTAGGCGCAGTGCCGATCCCGATCGGAGGCCGACGCGACAGCCAGCGGGGTGCGGCGACGGTCCAACTGGTGGTCGCCACGCCGGCCCTGCTGCTCCTGGTGATGCTCGTCGTCCAGATGGCGCTGTGGCAGCACGGCACGCACGTCGTCGCCGCGGCCGCTGCCCAGAGCGTGACGGACGCCCAGGCAGAATCGGGCTCTGCCGCCGCCGCTCGGCGGAGCGCGCTCTCGTTCCTCACCCGAGCGGGACGAGGGCTCGTCGAGACGCCTCGCGTCGACGTCGTTCGGACGTCGCGCGAGGCCCGGGTCGTCATCCGGGCGACGGCGATCGAGCTGGTGCCGGGGCTGCGGCTTCCCCTCGTCGGGCGGGCCAGCGGGCCCGTCGAGCGATTCCGGCCCCCGTCGGAACGATGACGTGCACCGAATGGACCGACACCAGGAGGGCCGAGGCAGGAAGCGCCGCGGTCGAACTCACCATCCTGACGCCACTGCTCGTCGCACTGATGCTGTTCGCCGTCGTGGCCGGCCGAATCGGACTGGCACGCAACGAGGTCTACGCCGCCGCGTCCGATGCCGCTCGAGCCGCCTCGATCCGAGACCGCCCCGCCGACGCACAGCGCGACGCGACGGCGACCGCCCGGGCGGCCTTGGAACGGCGCGGCGTGTCGTGCACGCGCCTCATCGTCGACACCGACACATCCCGGCTCTTCCCAGGAGGAAGCGTCCGCGTGACCGTCCGGTGTTCGGTCGATCTGCGCGATGCGTCCTCGCTCGGCGTCCCCCTGTCGCGCACCGTGAGCGCCAACGCGACCGAAGTCGTCGACGCCCACCGGAGCCCGTCGTGAGACGTCGCGGGGCCGACGCCTGCGCTCGGCCGTCCGACGAGCGGGGGACGGTCACCGCGTTCGTCACCGTCGTGTCCCTGGCGCTCCTCGTGGCCGGCGGTCTGGTCGTCGACGGGTCGCTCATCCTGGCCGCCCGCCGGGAGGCGGCCGATGTGGCGAAGGCGGCTGCTCGGGCCGGTGCCCAGGCGGTCGACGAGACGTCGATCCGCGGTGGGCGTCGTCCGCGGCCGCGCGTCGACGCCAGCCGGCGTGCCCAGGCCTTCCTCACCGCCGTCGGCCACCGCGGGTCGGCCGTGGTCCGCGGAGACCGGATCACGGTCACGGTCTCGATCTCCCGAAACCTCCAGGTTCTCCCGATCGTCGGCATGCGCACCATGACGGTGTCCGAGACCAGCCACGCCCGCATCGTGCGAGGCGTCACCCGAGGAGAGACGTAGATGCGATCTCCTGCCCACCGGGGCGCGGCCGCCCTGGCCGTTCTCACACTCGTCGCCGGCCCGCCCGTCGCCCTCTGGCACCTGGTCGGCAACCCGTTTCCGGCCGCCCTTCCGTCAGGCGTCGACGTCGTCGCCGCGCTGACACGAGGCGACGTGCATCCGTCCACCGTCTTCAAGGTGCTGGCCGCTGTCTGCTGGGTCGCCTGGGGGCAGTTGGGGGTCGCCCTGCTCGCCGAAGTCGTGGCGACGGCGCGCGGCCGGAGCACGCCCGCCTGGCCACTGCCGACCTGGTCCCGCTCGACGGCCGCCGCCCTGGTGGCTGCCGCCCTGATGCCTCCCGCCCTCACCACCTCTCCAGCACCGGCGTCGGCTCTTGCGATCGCCGAGGAACTCGTCGCCGAGGATCGCGTGACCGACGAAGGCGTGACCGGCGAACTCGCGCCGCCCATCGAGGACCCGCCGGCTCCGGCGAACGACGAACCGACGCCGCCCGACCCTTCCTCGTCTCCCCCTGTCGGGGAGGAGCACATGGTCGTCAGACGCGACACGTTGTGGGGAATCGCGGCCGACCGCTTGGGCGACCCGCACCGGTGGCGAGAGATCTTCGAGCTCAACGTCGGCGTCCCCCAGCCCGACGGCGGCGCCCTCGCAGCACCGGGCGACGCGTTGCGGCCCGGTTGGCGCCTCGCGCTCCCGGCGACCGAGACGGGCGCGACGGCTGTTGGCGACGTCGTGGTCGAGGCGGGCGACACGCTCTGGGCCATCGCCGGCGAGCGCCTCGGCGACCCGCACCGCTGGCCCGCCGTCTTCGAGGAGAACGAAGGCCGCGCCCAGCCAGACGGGCGGTCGC
>DATLFW010000199.1:0-2722 GCA_035540775.1 Acidimicrobiia bacterium | reverse complement strand
CTTCGACCGAGCCCACGGCGAGACGATGAGCCGGTCGACCCCGGCGTCCTCCCACCGCTTCACGTCGTCGGGCGTCGCCACCGGCCCGCCCACGCTCACCTCGAAGGGGACGGCCGACCGGTCGTGCTCCTCGCGCAGGCGACGCAGCGTCTCCACCGCCTCCGCCGCCGACTCAACGGTGTGCTCCATGCCGACCCACCCGTCGCCCGCACGCGCCGCCCGTCGCAACGCTGCCTTGGATTCACCGCCCACGTGCACCGGCGGCCAGGGCCGCTGGACGGGCTTCGGTTCGAACATCACCGGGCTGAAGTCGAAGAACTCCCCGTGGTGCTCGACGACGTCCTCGCTCCAGAGGCGGATGCACACGTCGAGGCACTCGTCGAGGCGGCGACCACGGGTCGCGAAGTCGAGCCCGGCCGCCCGCCACTCCGCCTCGAGCCAACCGGCCCCGATGCCGACGACGGCCCGACCGTCGGAGACGAGGTCGAGGGTCTGGACCGCACGGGCGGCGACGAAGGGATGCCGGAGCGCCAGGTTGTAGACGTGGGTCGCGAGCCGCACCCGCGACGTGAGTCCGGCAAGGTACGAGAGGTAGGCGAAGGCGTCGAAGACCGGCGTCGACGGCGGCACCGGCGGGTGGTCGGCGCCGGGATACGGCGACCCGGCCAGCTCGACCGGGAAGACAAGGTGCTCGGGCAGCCAGATCGACTCGTACCCGAGACGCTCGGCCTCCAGGGTGGCCTCGACGAAGAAGCCCGGGTTGAGACGGCCGAGCGCCACACCGAACTTCACGGCCGGAAGCTCCCGTCGGGCTGGCGATGCCAGCCACCCGCCGCCAGGTTCCCGCCGTCGACGTGGACGGTCGTCCCCGTGACGAATCCGGCGAGGTCGGAGGCCAGGAACACGACCGCTCCGGCGACGTCGTCGACGTGGCCCTGGCGGGGCAGCGGGGTGGTGACGGGGAGGTCCTGTCCGATCCCCGGTGTCGGGATGACGTCAGGGGCGACGCAGTTGACCCGGATCATCCGCTCGCCGAGTTCGAGCGCCAGCGACTTCGTGAGGTTGGCGAGGGCCGCCTTCATCGCCGAGTAGACGGCGAAGGCGGGTCCCGCCCGGTGGCCCTCGATGGAGGTGATGTTGACGATCGAGCCGCCGGCAGTCATGAGCGGGACGCAGCCGCGGATGAAGTCGGTGGCGCTGGTGAAGTTCTCGGCAATGAGCGACGCCTCGCCGTTCCGGCTCACGTCGACGAACGGGGCGGCGAACGTCCCGCCGGCGTTGTTGACGAGGACGTCGACCCGCCCGAAGACCTCGGCGACCCGTTCGAGGAACCCGGCCACGGCGTCGGCGTCGCGGACGTCGAGCACACCGCTCACGGCACGCCGACCTTCGCCCTCGATCGCCGCCACGGTGTCGGCGAGTTCGTCGGCGTTGCGATCGCACACCGCCACGTCGGCGCCGAACCGCGCCAACGCGAGGGCGACGGCCTCGCCGATCCCGACCGCCGCTCCCGTCACCACCGCGGCGCGGCCGGTCAGCAGGATTTCGTCGGGAGAGAGCACCGCCGCAGGCTACCGCCGCCACTAGTGTGACGCCGACGTCAGGAAAGGAAAATCCTGGGAGGCGGCGGTGAGGTATCCCCTCGAGGGGAAGAAGGTGCTCGTGACAGGGGCTTCGTCGGGAATCGGCGCCGCCTTGGCCCGCGCTCTCGCCGAGCGCGGGGCCATCGTGGGCCTCTGCGCCCGGCGGGAAGGACGCCTATCCGACGTCCTGCTCGACTGTCGCCGCCACAGCCCTGACTCGAGGATGTGGGTCGTCGATCTCGCCGAACTCGATTCGGTCGGCGCCTTCGCAGAGAAGGCCGACGACGAGATGGGCGGGATCGACGTCTTGGTAAACAACGCCGGCATCCCGAAGCGACGGCGAGCCGCCACGCTTTCGTGGGACGACGTGGAGTCGGTGGCCGTCGTCAACTACCTCTCGCCCGTACGGATGACGCTCGCCCTCCTGCCCCGCATGCTCGAGCGCGGCGGCGGGCGGATCGTGAACATCTCGTCCGTCGCCGCCCGCCTCAGCCCGCCCGGTGAGTCGGTCTACGCGGCGTCGAAGGCCGCCCTGTCGGCATTCTCAGAGTCGATGGCCGTCGAGCTGTGGGAGGAGCCGGTCGACATCCACGTCGTCTATCCCGGCGTCATCGACACCGAACTGTTCCACCTGCCGGGCAACGACCCGTCGTTCGCCGACATCGAGCCCCTGCCGCCGGCAGCCCTCGCCGAGGCGATCATCGGTCAGCTCGACTCCGGCGCCTTCGAACTGTGGCTCCCCGAGTGGATGCGCGATGTGGCAGCCGGAAAGCCGGGCGACATCGAGGGGTACCTGGCGGGAGCGGCGGCGTACCTGAAGGAGCGCGAGACCGCCTCCGAGTGACGGCGGCTCAGCCTTCGTCGATGGCGATGGCCTGCTTGGGGCAGCGCTGCACCGCCTCTTCCACCTTCGGCCGCAGCTCGTCGGGCGGCTCCTCCTGGAGGACGTAGAGGAAGTCGTCGTCGCGCACCTCGAACACCTCGGGGGCGACCGCCATGCAGACGGCGTTGCTCTCGCACAGATCGAAGTCGACGACGACCTTCCAGGCCATGGATCCTCCTCGCGCAGGTGGCGGGCAGCGTACCGCCCGGGGGCGGGCGAAATCCGCGCATCGACCAGACGCCGGCTCACTATGGTC
>DATLFW010000198.1:0-7295 GCA_035540775.1 Acidimicrobiia bacterium | reverse complement strand
CAGGGGCTCTGGTCGACCGTGATCATCTCGTTCCACTCGGGCTTCCCGCCGAAGGTGCGGAGGCTCTTGAGGTCGTACTTCCCGTCCTGGTTGACCTCGAGCATCTGGTCGATGGTCGGCCCGATCACGAAGGCGCCGGTGCACTTCTCGGCGTCGATGATCCGGCACAACTCCTCGGCGTCCACGCGGGGCGTGAACACGTTGGTGCCGCCGAAGTGGAACGTCGCCATGGTCGTCATGAAGGTGGCGACGTGGAAGAGCGGACCGCAGTTCAGGTAGACGTACTCGCTGCTGATCTCCTGGAGGGCGCCCATCACGAGGTCCTGCACGACGACGGCGGTGTGGCTCAGCTGGGCGCCGTTCGGCTTGCCGGTGAAGGCGGCCGTGTACATCGTGAGGACGCCAGTGGCGGGGTCGACCTCGACCCCGGGGTCGTCGGCGGAGCCGCCGGCGAGGAACGCCTCGTAGCTGCCTTCGCCCTCGCCGTCATGGCGGAGCCAGAGCGCCGCCTGGTGCGTCGCCTGCTCGCGGGCCTTGCCGATGGCCTCGCCGATCTCGTTCTCCTGCCAGATCACGACCTTCGGCGCCAGGTCGTCGACCACCCACGCGAACTCCTCGGCGGTCTGGCGCCAGTTGGCGGGACAGAAGGAGGCGCCGAGTTTGGCCGCGGCCAGGAGGCCCTCCAGGACGCGGTGGCAGTTCTGACCGAGCCACAGGATCCGGTCGCCCGCCTCGAAGCCGGCGTCGGTGAGGGCGTTGGCGAGGCGGTTCACCCGCTCGTCCATCTGGGGGTAGGTGGCCCGGAAGTCGCCGCACACGAGCGCCGTCTGCTGGGGGTACGAGCGGCGCAGTTCCGCCAGGACGTCGCCGAGGGTCAGGGAGTGGAGGAGATCCATGGTCGGTATCATGCCAGACGACCTGACACCGGCGTCAGGCTTCGATTGACGGGGGGCTCGATGGACCACGGGGTACCGCGCCACGACGTCCCCGCGGGTGGCCGAAGCGGTTTCGCCGTCGTCGACGGCCGTCAGGTGCACCTCCTCTCGTGGGGCAGCCTGCGGGCGCCCGCTGTCGTGTGCCTGCATGGCGGCGGACAGACGGCGTACATGTGGGAAGACCTCGGCACCGCGCTCGCCGACCGCTTCCTCGTGGTGGCGCCTGACCTCCCCGGTCACGGCGACTCCGACCCGATCGAGCCGATGGACCGCCACGCGATCGCCGCCACCCTTCCACCCCTTCTCGATCACCTCGGCCTCGACCGAGTCGCACTCGTCGGTGCGTCGCTCGGCGGCATCGTCTCGATCACCCTCGGCGCTGCGCATCCCGCCCGGGTGGCGGGCGTGGTGCTCGTCGACATCGGTCACCGGTTGGAGGAGGAGGGGGTCCTCCGGATCATCGAGTTCATGCGGAAGCACGAAAGTTTCGCCTCGCTCGAGGACGCCGCCGCTGCCATCCGGGAGTACCTGCCGCACCGCACGGACGTCACTCCGGCCCGGCTCACCCGCAACCTCCGCCAGCGTTCCGACGGGCGGTGGGAGTGGAAGCACGTGTATGGCCGGACCATGCGGGCGGAGGGGGGCGAGGACCGGGCCCGCAACTGGCAGAGCCTGCTGGAGGGCGTCGAGGACGACGCTCGCTCGCTGCGGTGCCCGGCGCTCGTGTTGCGGGGTGCCGCTTCCGACGTCCTGTCGAACGAGGCCGCCGAGGAGATGGCGTCGATCATCCCCGACGCCCGGCTGGAGACGGTCGAGAAGGCCGGCCACCTCGCCGCCGGAGACAACCCGCACTCGACGGTGCGTCTGGTCGGCGCCTTCCTGGACGGTTTCGCCGGTTCGCTCTGATCCTCCGCCCTCGTCGGTCTTCGGGGGTTCCGTCATGTGTCCCGGGGCCCGCCACCGGGCATCCGCAAAGCGAGACCAGCGCAAGAGGAGTGAGTGTCATGGACTTCGGGCTCCTGATCATCCGTCTGGTGGCCGGAGCATTGTTGGTCGGTCACGGCACCCAGAAGCTGTTCGGCTGGTTCGGCGGGTACGGGCCCGTCGGCACCGGTCAGTACTTCGCGTCCCTGGGATACCGGGGTGGGGCGCCGCTCGCCGTGGCGGCCGGCCTCGGTGAAGCGGGGGGCGGTCTGCTGCTCGCCCTGGGCTTCTTCACGCCGCTCGGCGCTGCCGCCGTCATCGGCGTGATGGCCAACGCCATCGTTGCCCAGCACCGGGGCAAGGGCCCCTGGGTGGCGAACGGCGGATGGGAACTGCCGCTTCTCTATTCCGGCGTCGCCGCCTTGCTGGCGTTCGCGGGGCCCGGCGTATGGAGCGTCGACGAGGCGATCGGCTTCGAGCTCGAAGGTCTCCTCTGGGGCTTCGTGGCGCTCGTGATCGGGCTGGGGACCGCCCTCGCCGCGCTCTTCACGCGCACCGAGCCTTTCGCCGGCGAGGATGCACCGGCGGCCGAGATGCCCTCGTCGGAACGTCAGGCCGCCTAACGCCCGTCCTTCACCCTTTCCTGTCTTGGGGGAGTTGTGACCGCAGAGCGGTCACAACTCCCCCAAGACGCGTCAGAACCAAAAGCGGGGGCGGGTGCGGGTCAGCGGGAAGCGGCGTCGCAGCGGAGGGTGGTGCGCACCCCGAGGTGGTCGCTGGGCCAGAGCCAGCGGCCGTCGGGCTGCTGGACGGCGTTGGTCCCGACGATCGAGGCGTCGAGCGACGAGAGGCCGCACGACCCGGGCCGGGCGAAGACGAAGTCGATCCGCGACGTGGTCGTCGGCTCCGGCGTGTCGGTGATCTGCTGTTGGTCGGACGTGCAGCCGACGTGGGTCGACGGATCGCACTCGAGCGCCCCGGCGTCGAGATAGGTGTCGACGAAGCCGGAGTCGACGACCGTCGCGTAGCGGTCGTCCTCGGAGGTCGAGTTGAAGTCGCCGACGAAGAGGTCGGGGAGAGGGTCGGCGCTGGCCCACTGTTCGATGGTGGCAAGGGCCATCTCGACCTGGGCCCGCTTCGTGACGCCCGACAGGTCCGTCAGCCCGTGGGCAAGGTGGGTGTTGAAGAAGTCGAGGCCTCCGGCGTCGCCGGTGTCGATGCGGGTCCACATCACCTGGCGGGAGTCGAAGACGGCCGGCAGGTTGCAGCCGAGCGGGTCGGGAGGAATGCAGACGGGCGCCTCGTATGCCCGCGGTGTCAGTCGGCGTGATCGGGCCTCGGTGATGTCGAGGCTCGTCACGACGGCGACCCCTTCACGGAAGTCGCCCTCGCTCGGGAAGTTCGAGAACTCGGCCATCTGGTCGGAGAGCGGCCCGCCGCCCCCCTCGTTGACGTCGGGCTCGCCGGGGACGTGGGGGTTGGAGAGGAACCAGCACCAGTCCCACGACCGTCCCGTGCGAGCGGCGAGCCCCTCGGCAATCAGCTCCGCAATGCGGCCGTGCTGGGAGTTGTTGGTGACCTCCTGGAGCCCCCACACGTGGGCGTCGGCGGCTTCCATGGCGTCGAGGATCTGCGGGAGGCGCTTGGTCAGGTTCCACGCGTCCTGCTCGCCCTGAGAGTGGAGGACGTTGTAGGTGCCCGCTCGGACCACGCTGTTGGCGGGAACGGTGGAGTGGGGTCCGGTGCCCGCGGTGCCGCACACCGGTGTCCCGTCGACAACCGGAACGGCCGGCGCCGGTCCGTCGGCGACGGTGACGGCTCCCGCCGGCAGTGCCGTCGAGAAGGTGACGGCGGCGATCAGAACGTGACGAAGCCTCATGGCGTCCCCCCAGTGGTGATAGGGGAAGGTTCGACCCTGACGCCCGTGTCACCTTCTCCGGCGCCCACCCCCCGTCTTGGGGGAGTTGTGACCGCTATGCGGGCAGAAGTCGCCCAAGACGGGGAGCGAACGGCGGATTGGGTCAGTCCTTGGGCTTGGGCACCCGGACGATGAGGCTGAAGCGGGCGGTCACCACCGGATCGCCGGTCTCGGCGTCCTTCCACTCCGTCTCGGTGACGTAGAACTCCATGGTGGCGCTGCCGCTGTCCTTCTCGTAGACGTCGGCGATGCGGCCCGTCCCGACCAACCGGTCGCCGACCTTCGGCCAGCGGTGGTATTCGAACTCCTGCTCGCCGTGGAGGAGCATCTTGCCGGGACCGCGCAGCTTGTCGATCGGAAGACCGGCGGCTCCGCCCTGGCCTGTCGAGCCCCAGTAGGTCATCACGAACGGGAACGTCGGCGGGACGGGGGAGCCCTCGCCCTGGCGGTAGGCGGGGTCGTCGTCCTTCACGGCGGCGGCGAACACGCGCACCGGCCCCCGCTCGATCTCGACCTCGGTCTGGCCGAGCTCCTGTCCCTTCAATTCCGTCAACGCCACCGCTGCTCTCCCTCTCCCGTCCGGCGTTCTGGGTACGCCTGCCTACCGCACGTGTGGGTAGCGGTACCCAGAACCCGAATCCCTACGACACCGTTGCGATCAGCTCCCGCTTCAGCACCTTGCCGGTGGCGTTGCGGGGAAGTTCCTTCACGAAGTGGTACTGGCGGGGGCGCTTGTAGTCGGCCAGCCGCTCCTCGCAGAACGCCGCCAGGGCCTCCTCGGTCAGGCCGCTGCCCTCCTTCGCCACCACGAAGGCGGCGACGTCCTCCCCGAGCACCTCGTGCGGCACCCCGCACACCGACGCCTCGAAGACGTCGGGGTGCTCGTAGAGCACCGCCTCGATGTCGGAGGCGTGGATGTTGTTGCCGCCGCGGATGATGACGTCCTTGATCCGCCCGACGACGTAGAGGTACCCGTCGGGATCGAAGCGGCCGATGTCGCCGGTGTGGAGCCAGCCGTCCGGCTCCCAGACGGCCGCGGTCGCCTCCGGGTCGCGGTAGTACTCGCGGGGCCGGCCCGGATTGCGGATCAGTACCTCGCCCTCGGCGCCGACGGCCACCTCGTTGCCGTTGTCGTCGACGATCTTCAACTCGGCGGGCGGCAGCGGAATCCCGACCGACCCCTTCCGGTGCAGCGACTCGCCCTTCGGCATGACGCAGTAGGCGGCTCCGGCCTCGGTCATGCCGTAGCTGTTGGAGACGGACGCCTCGGGCATCTTCTCCTGTAGCGCCTTCAGTACCTCGAAGGGCAACGGGGCGGAGCCGATCGAGCACAGTTCGATCGACGAGAGGTCGGCCTCGTCGAAGCGGGGATGGGCGGCGATCAGCTGCCCCATGGCCGGGACGATGAAGGCGAACCGCGGCCGAAGAGTCTCGACGAACTCGATCCAGCGCCCGGCGTCGAACTTCGCCTGGTAGAGGCTCACCATCCCGAGCTTCATCGGGTTGTAGATGAATCCGATCCCGGCGAAGGTGAAGAGCGGCGACGAGTGGATCCAGCCGCCCCCGCTCCACTCCGGGTCGGTGGGCGGGATCATCGCCAGGTTGCAATGGCGGACGGCTACGCCCTTCGGCAGTCCCGTGGTCCCCGACGTGTACATGATGTCGGCGAGGTCGTCGCTGTCGACGTCGACTTGGATCGCCGAGCCGTCGTCGGAGAACAGCGACTCGAACTCCTGCGCGTCCTGCGCCGGTCCGTCCGTCGTGAGCACGGTGGTGATCGACGGCACGCCAGCCCGGGCCTCGCGGAGGACGGGCAGCAGGTCGGACGCCGTGACGGCCACCGACACCTCGGCGTGCCGCCAGATCGTCTCCAACTCTCCGGCCGACAACCGGTTGTTGGTCGGCACGGCGACGGCCCCCGCCTTGTGGATGGCGGCGTAGGCCGTCACGAACGGCAGCGACTCGGTGTTGGGCAGGAAGAGGCCCACCCGGTCGCCCTTGGCGACGCCGGCCTCCACCAGGCCGCGGGCGAAGCGGTTCGACCGCTCCTCCCACTCGCCGAAGGTGAGGCCGGCGCCACCGTCGAGGTCGCGATACCCGACGTCGTCGGCGTGCCGCTCCGCCATGAGGCGGAGCTGGTCGACGAGCAGGTCGGTCACCGTGCGCTCCTCGTGGGCCGGGCGTCTACAGCAGGGTGAACGGCGGGACGCCGGGGTTGCGGTCCTTGAAGAGCTCGCCCTTGTTCTGGGTGATCCCCTCGATCGACCACGGTCCCTCCTGCTCGATCTTCCCGGCGAGGCTCCACTCGCGCATGAGATGGATGCGCCCGCCGTAGACGATGAAGACCTGGCCGCTCACGTCGGCCGCGTCGGGGCTGGCGAGCCACCCGACCAGCGGCGCCACGTTCTCGGGGGCGAACTGGTCGAAGCCGTCCTCGCCGGCGGCCGCCATGTCGGGGAACAGGTTCTCCGTCATGCGCGTGCGCGCACGGGGGGCGATGGCGTTGGCGGTCACGCCGTACTTCGCCAGCTCCCGGGCCATGATGACGGCCATGGCGGCGATGCCGGCCTTGGCCGCGCCGTAGTTGAGCTGGCCGAGGTTGCCGAACAGGCCGGCCTCGCTGGCGGTGTTGATGACCCGCCCGTAGACCTCCTCGCCGGCCTTCGCCCGCTCACGCCAGTGGATGGCGGCGAACTTCGACGGCACGAAGTGGCCCTTCAGGTGGACCTTGATGACGGCGTCCCACTCGGCCTCCGTCATGTTGAAGCTCATGGCGTCGCGCAGGATGCCGGCGTTGTTCACCAGGATGTCGAGCTTCCCGTACTCGTTGATCGCCTGGTTGACGAGCGCCTCGCCCTGGTCCCACTCGGACGCGTCACCCACGTTGACCGAGGCGGTGCCGCCAGCAGCGGTGATCTCGTCGACGACTTCCTTCGCCGCCGCCTCGTCGACGTCGTTGACGACGACCGCGGCGCCCTCGCCCGCCATCAGCAGGGCCTCGCAGCGGCCGAGGCCGCGCCCGGCGCCGGTGATGATGGCGCTCTTCCCGTCCAGAACTCCCATGAACCTGTTCCTCCTTGGATGTGTGCACCGGAGATTACGGGGCGGACGGGTTTGCTGACAAAGCCGTCAGGTACGAACATGAGCAGAGGTCTCTCCGGGAGGAAACCATGTCCGAAGCTGTCGTCCTCTCCGCCGTCCGCACCGCCATCGCCGACGCCTACAAGGGCACCCTGGCGAACGTGTCGATCCACGACCTGGCGAAGCCCGTGGTGGTGGAGGCGCTGAAGCGCTCGGGCGTCGAAGCGGACGACGTCGACGACCTGGTGCTCGGCGAGGTACTGCACGGCGGGGGATGTGTCGCCCGGTACGTCGCCGTCGACCTCGGTCTCCCCGACGACACGCCCGGTCTCGCGCTCAACCGGCAGTGCGCCACCGGCATGTCGGCGGTCGACGTGGCCGCCGCCGAGATCATGGCCGGGATGAACCGGGTGGCGATCGCCGGTGGGGTGGCGTCG
>DATLFW010000197.1:0-4778 GCA_035540775.1 Acidimicrobiia bacterium | reverse complement strand
GGCCTGGTCCTGGAGCGCTCGCGCCATCCCGACCACGATGGGGTCGACGGCCTCGAGATGACTGGGATTCGAGGCCAGCGTGAGCGTGACCTCCTTGCCCGACGGCGAGGCGTGCTTGCCCTGGGCGCCGACGTGGTACTTCACGTCCCCCGAGCCCTGGGTCGTGGCGGGGTCGAGGTCGCCCTCGAACTCGCGGAAGATCTGAGTGTGCGACTTGCCGAGGATGTTCGTGAGGACGTTCAGCCGACCCCGGTGCGCCATGCCCATCACGACGTCGGCGAACCCGTCGTCGGCGGCCTCGGAGAGGAGGGTGTCGAGCATCGGGATGAGGCTCTCTCCGCCCTCGATGCCGAAGCGCTTGTGCCCGAGGTACTTGGTGTTGAGAAACTTCTCGAATGCCTCCGCGGCGTTGAGCCGCTCCAGGATCCGCCGCTTCTCCTCCAGCGTCAGGGCCACCCGCACGCCCTCGATCCGCTCCTGGATCCACGCCTTCTGGTCGGCCTCCTGGATGTGCATGTATTCGACGCCGATGCTGCGCGAGTAGGCGTCGCGCATCACGCCGAGGATCTCCCGCAGCGTCATGCGGTGCTTCCCGGCGATCCCGTCGACGAGGAACTCCCGGTCGAGGTCCCAGATCGTGAGACCCCAGAAGTTGGGGTCGAGCTCGGGGTGGGTGTGCGGCTCTTGGGCGTCGAGCGGATCGAGGTCGGCGATGAGGTGCCCGCGCACCCGGTACATGTTGATGAGCCGGTCGACCTTGCTCTGCTTCTCGATCCGACCCGTCGTCTCGTCGAGCGGGTTGACGTCGCGCATCCACCGCGCCGGCTCGTAGGGCACGCCGACGCTGCGGAAGATGTCGTCGTAGAACCCGTCCTCGCCGAGCAGCAGCCGGTGGACGTGGCCGAGGAATTCGCCGCTCTCGGCGCCCTGGATTACTCGGTGGTCGTAGGTGCTCGTCAGGGTGATGGTCTTGCTGACGCCGAGGCGGGCGAGGATGTCGGGGTCGGCTCCCTCGTAGGCGACGGGGTAGGTGATGGAACCGACGCCGACGATGAGCCCCTGCCCGGGCATGAGCCGCGGCACGGAGTGCGCGGTCCCGATCATTCCGGGGTTCGTGATGGAGATCGTCGTTCCGGCGAAGTCGTCGGGGGTGATCTTGTTGTTGCGGACCCGGTGGATCAGATCCTCGTACGAGCGGTGGAAGTCGGCGAAGTCGAGCGCCTCCGCTCCCTTGATGTTGGGCACGAGGAGCGTGCGGCTCCCATCGGGTCGTTCGAGATCGACCGCGAGGCCGAGGTTGACGCGCTGGTGCCGGACGTGGGTCGGCTGGCCCTCCTCGTCGAGGAGGAAGCCCGAGTTCATGTTGGGCACCCGCTCCACTGCCCGCAGCACGGCGAAGGCGATGAGGTGCGTGAACGACACCTTCCCGCCCCGCACGCGAGCGAGGTGGTTGTTGAGAATCGTGCGGTTGACCTCGAGCAGCTTGGCCGGCACTTCCCGGACGGACGTCGCCGTCGGGACGGACAGGCTCGCCTCCATGTTCTCGACGATGCGGGCGGCGGCGCCGCGCATCGGCTTGGTCTCGTCGCCGTCGAGGACGGGGGCGCCGGGGATCGAGGGCGCCGGCCGCGACGACTGGGCCGATTCCCGACCGGCGGCCCATTTCGGCGGCTGCGCGGTCTCGGTCGCCTCCGCAGGCGCCGCTGCGGGTGACGGCTTCGCGGCGGGCGGCGCGCTCGGTGCGTCTGCGCCGTTGCCCTGGTCGGTCGCTTCGACGGGGCGGGTCGCCGTGCCCTGTCCCGTCGGGCGGTAGTCGCGGAAGAACTCGCGCCAGGCCTCCGAGACCGCCTCGGGGTTGTCGAGGTACTCGCGGTAGAGGTCTTCGATGAGGCCGACGTTCGCCCCGGCCGGATCGAAGTCCCTCGCCATCAGCCGACCTCGTCGCCGCCGCCATCGGGCGCCGGCGTACTCCGAATCAGTTCGGCCACGTCGAAGGCGAGGTCGAGCGACTGACGTCCGTTGAGCCGGGGGTCGCACATCGTCTCGTACCGCGTGTCGAGGTGGTCGGCCTCCAGGCGGTCGCCTCCGCCCAAGCACTCCGTCACGTTGGTGCCGGTGAGTTCGATGTGGATCCCTCCTGGCCACGTTCCGAGGCTGCGGTGTACCTCGAAGTACCCACGGATCTCCTCGAGAATGTCGTCGAAGTGACGCGTCTTGTGGCCCGTCGTCGACGTGAACGTGTTGCCGTGCATGGGGTCGCACGCCCAGACGACCGGGTGCCCGCTGTCGCGGACGGCTTCGACGATCGGCGCCAGCGCGTCGCGCACCTTGGCGGCGCCCATCCGGCTGATGAGCGTGAGGCGACCGGGCACCCGGTCGGGATTGAGGGCCTCGCAGATGGCGACGGCGTCTTCTCCCGAGACTGACGGGCCGAGCTTGCAGCCGACCGGGTTGCCCACGCCACGGAGGAACTCGACGTGAGCGCCGTCGAGCTGGCGTGTCCGCTCACCGATCCAGAGCATGTGCGCCGAGCAGTCGTACCACTCGCCGGTGAGGCTGTCTTCGCGCGAAAGCGCCTCCTCGTAGCCGAGGATGAGCGCCTCGTGCGACGTGTAAAAGTCGACCTCGTGCAGCTGCGGTTCGGCGTCGAGGTCGATGCCGCAGGCGCCCATGAACCGCATCGCCCGGTCGATCTCGGCGGCAACCGACTCGTAGCGACGCCCTTCGGGGCTGCTGGCCACGAACTCGAGGTTCCAGGCGTGCACCTGGGAAAGGTCGGCGAACCCGCCCTTCGTGAAGGCACGGAGGAGGTTGAGGGTGACCGCCGACTGGTAGTACGCCCGCAGGAGGCGGGTCGGATCGGCCGATCGTGCCCCCGCCTCGAAGTCGATGGCGTTGACCATGTGCCCCCGGAAGGACGGGAGCGAGACGCCGTCGCGCTCCTCCATGTCGGCCGAGCGGGGCTTGGCGAACTGGCCGGCGATCCGCCCGACCTTCACGACGGGAAGGCCGGTGCTGTAGCTGAGCACCAGGGCCATCTGCAGGATGATCTTCAGCTTGTCGCGGATCTCGTTGGCCGAGAACCCGTCGAAGCTCTCGGCGCAGTCGCCCGCCTGGAGCAGGAACGCTCGGCCGGCCGCCACGTCGCCGAGCGCCTTGGTGAGATTGCGCGCCTCGCCGGCGAAGACGAGCGGGGGCAGGCCGCGCAGGTCGTCGATGGTGGCCTCGAGGGCGGAAGTGTCGGGCCACTCGGGCTGCTGTTGCGCCGGGTGGTCGCGCCAACTCGCGGGGTGCCACCCGTTGGTCGAGGCGGGCTGAGTCTGCTGCGCTGCCGTGTGCTTCATCGTGGGGTCCGGTCCTGGGTTTCGACGAGGGCTAGAGGTAGGGGCCGGTCCGGGCCTGGCCCTCTTGGGCGGCCTCGATCGCCCGCTGGCGGCGCATCTCCTCCAGCTGCTGTTGCATCGTGAGCTGCTGGCTGAAGATCGTCGCCTGGATGCCGTGGAAGAGGCCTTCGAGCCAACCGACGAGCTGCGCTTGCGAGATGCGCAGTTCCGATTCGGTCGGCGTGTCCGACTCGAAGGGGATGACGACGTCGGAGAGCTCCTCGCGGAGGTTCTCGGACAGGACGGCCCCCAGTTCGTCGAGGGCGCGGTCGTGGATCTCGCGCAGCCGTCGCCGGCCCTGCTCGTCGAGGGGGGACTGGCGCACCTCCTCGAGCATCTGACGGACCATGGAAGCGATCCGAATGAGCTTCGACGGGTGGCTCACCGATTCGTCGGGGCCGTTCTGGGCGTCGCCGTCGGGCGACGACTGGGCCGCGTCGACGATCTCGACGTCGGCGCGCTCGGGGGCTTCGTCGGCGGCGTCGTGGTTGCCGTCGGTCACCGTGGATCTCCAGGATGTCGTGGTCGGGGGCGGGATTCCCGCCGTTGCACGTACGAGGATAGGACCTCGATGTGCGGGAAGGCCCAGCCGAAACCGAACCCGGCGGCCGTCAGCCCGACAGCAGGGGCGGGCGCATCCCCTCGCTCCCGGCGGCGCGAGGACCCGGAACCTGGCGGAACCGGTACGGCTCCGGGTCGCGACCGGGCTGCACGGGCCAACACTCGCCGGCCCCGTCGCTTGCCAGGATCCGCATGACGGCGTCGGCGACGTCGCTGGCGGCGAGGAGGGGGAAGCCGGCGTCGGTGAGGGCCGCCTGGGCGTCCTCGGGGACGAGGGCGGTGGCCACGATCCCGGGGTTGACGGCGTTGATGCGGATGCCGCGCTCGGCGAGGAGCGGTCCCTGCCCCCGGACGAAGCCGACCACGGCGTGCTTGGTGAGGGCGTAGATCGGGTCGACGGGGTACGCGATCAGCCCGGCCAGGGAGGCGGTCACCACGATCGAGCCGCCACCCCGCCGCTCCATGGCGGGGACGACGGAGCGGGTCCCGAACACGACGCCGTTGACGTTGACGTTCATGATCCTGGCGTACTGCTCGTCGGTGACCTTCGTGATGTCGGCCTCGGGGGTGATCACCCCGGCGTTCAGGTAGGCGACGTCGAGACCGCCCAGTTCCTGCTCGCACGTCTCGACCGCCACGGCGTTGACGGACGGGTCGCCGACGTCGCCCTGGACGAACACGCCGTCCAACTCGTCGGCCACCGCCTTGGCGGCCTCCGAGAAGTCGACGATGCAGACGGCGGCGCCTTCGGCGCGGAACCGCGTCGCCGCCGCCCGCCCGATGCCCGACCCGCCGCCAGTGACCATCGCCACCTTGCCGTCCAGCGCTCCCATC
>DATLFW010000196.1:0-4448 GCA_035540775.1 Acidimicrobiia bacterium | reverse complement strand
CGCCGGCGTCGCCCGCCGTTTCCAGTTCAAGGGCAGCGTCGACGGGGCCACCGTCGTCGACGACTACGCGCACCTGCCGACCGAGATCCGGGCGGCCCTCTCGGCCGCGCGCGACGCCGGGTACGAGCGCGTCGTCGCCGTCTTCCAGCCTCACCGCTACAGCCGGACGGAGGCGCTGTGGCGCGACTTCGCGGGGGCCTTCGACGACGCCGACGTCGTCGTCCTGACCGACGTCTTCCCTGCCGGAGAGGACCCGCGGCCTGGGGTGTCGGGCCGGCTCGTGCTCCAGGCGGTCCTCGACGCCGGCCCGACTCCTCGCGTGCTCTACGTCCCGAAGCGGGCCGACGTTGCCCGGTACCTGCGGGCCTTCGTCCGCGACGGCGACGTCGTCCTCACCCTCGGGGCGGGCGACGTCAACGCCGTGGCCGACGACCTGGTGGGTGGCGCATGACGCCCGTCGGCGGCGACGTGGATGTTCTGGCCGCTCGCTTGGCGCCCGCCCTCGGCGAGCGAATGCGGCGTCGGGTCCCGCTCGCCGGGTTCACGACGTACCGGCTCGGCGGCCCCGCTGCCGTGTTCGTCGACGCGGCCTCCGCCGACGACCTGCTCGCGGTGCGCGCGGCCCTGGCCGAGGCTCCCAGCGTCCCGGTGCTCGTGGTCGGGCGCGGATCGAACCTGCTCGTCGCGGAACGGGGGTTCGACGGGGTCGCCGTCCACCTCGGTGGTGAGTTCGAGACGATCGAGATGGGCGGCGAGATGGTGACGGCGGGGGGAGGCGTCGCCCTTCCCGTCCTGGCCCGCCAGGCGGCGGCGGCGGGACGGGCCGGTCTCGAGTTCTACGTGGGGATCCCGGGTTCGGTCGGCGGCGCCGTGCGGATGAACGCCGGGGGCCACGGTCGCGAGACATGCGAGGTTCTGGCGCGGGCCTGGACGGTGGATCTGGCAGTCGACGGCGGGGGAGCGGCCGGCCTCGTGGAACGGCCCGCCGGCGCCCTCGACTTCGGGTACCGCCACTCGGGGATCGCTCCCACCGAGGTCGTCGTGCGCGCCGAGTTCGCCGTGCAGCGCGACGACGCCGAAGCATGCGAGCGGCGGATCAGTGAGATCGTGCAGTGGCGGCGCGAGCACCAGCCCGGCGGGTCCAACGCAGGCTCGGTGTTCCGGAACCCGCCCGGCGACTCAGCCGGGCGCCTCATCGACGCCTGCGGGTTGAAGGGGCACCGCGTGGGTGGTGCCGAGGTCTCTCCCAAGCACGCGAACTTCTTCCAGGCCGGGAAGGACGCCACCGCCGACGACGTCCGAGCGCTCGTGCTCGACGTGCAGCGTCGGGTGGAGGAGGCGACGGGCGTGCGGCTGGAGCCGGAACTGAAGATGGTGGGGTTCGAAGGCCCGGGCATCGAGGGATGAGCGAACGCGAACGTCCCCACCCGCGCATCAGTGACCGCCGGGTGGCAGTGAAGCGGGCGGCGGGTCGCCGCCGGCTGCGGGTGGCCGGCGTCCTCCTCGTGCTCTTCTCACTCGCCGGGTTGGCATGGCTGGCGGTGCAGTCGTCACTCCTCGACGTCGAGAAGATCCGTGTCGAGGGCGACCGCAACGCGCGTGAACGCGACATCCTCCAGGTGGCCGCCGTCGAACGGGGCGAGCCATTGCTCCTCGTCGATCGGGGCGCGGTGGCGGCTCGGGTGGAACGGCTGTCGTGGGTGCGCGAGGCGTCCGTGTCGTTCGACCTCCCCTCGACGCTGCGCATCGAGGTCACCGAGCGCCGCCCCTTGGCGTGGACGACGCTCGGCGAAGCTGCCGGCGCCGCCCTCGTCGATGCTCAGGGCGTCGTGTTGGAACACCGGGCGACACCGCCGGAGGGCCTTCCCGAACTGCGCCGGGGGAGCGGGGCGCCAGCGCCCGGAGAGCGGCTGGCGAAGGCCGGCGATCCGCTCGCCATTCTCGACGCCGCCCCGCCGGCCCTGGCGTCTCGGATCCAGTGGATCGGGTCGAGGAAGGGCCAGTACGTCCTCGGCCTTGCCGGTGTGGAACGGCTGCTCTTCGGGGCGCCGCGCGACATCGCGGCGAAGTGGGCGACCCTCGAAACCCTGCTCGAGCGTCTGGGCGCGGACGCCGTCTACCAGATCGACGTGCGGGTGCCGACGGCGGCCGGCGTTCGGCGCGCGCCGCCGCCTCCCACCACGACGACCTCAGCGCCTTCGGGCACGACGACGACGCTGCCCGCGCCCCCGGAGTGAGGGCGCCGCGACGCCCCGTGCATCATTGACCACGCAGGTCACATGAAGTACTCTGACCCCACAGTACAGGTTGACATAACTCTCAACTCAAGGTTGAGGGTTGCGTCACAGCTCCGCCGACCCGGGTTGCCGGGTCGGCTCGTCGTGTCGGGGCAGGGCCCGACCCCGCAAGGCAAAGGAAAGCCACCATGGTGGGAGCGCCGCAGAACTACCTGGCAGTGATCAAGGTCGTCGGCATCGGTGGCGGCGGCTGCAACGCCGTCAACCGCATGATCGACGCCGGGCTGAAGGGCGTGGAGTTCATCGCGGTCAACACCGACGCGCAGGCTCTGCTCATGAGCGACGCCGACGTGAAGCTCGACATCGGCCGCCAGCTGACCCGCGGCCTCGGCGCCGGCTCCGACCCCGAGGTCGGACGGGCGGCCGCCGAGGAGCACCGTGAGGAGATCGAGGAGGTGCTGAAGGGCGCCGACATGGTCTTCATCACGGCGGGCGAGGGCGGCGGCACCGGCACCGGTGGCGCCCCGATCGTCGCCGAGATCGCCAAGAGCCTCGGTGCCCTCACCATCGGTGTGGTCACCCGGCCGTTCGCCTTCGAGGGGCGGCGCCGGGCGGTCCAGGCCGAACAGGGCATCGGCTCGCTGAAGGACAAGCTCGACACCCTCATCGTCATCCCCAACGACCGGCTCATCCAGGTCTCCGACGAGAAGACGTCGATGCTGAACGCCTTCAAGTCGTGTGACGAGATCCTGCTCCAGGGTGTCCAGGGCATCACCGACCTCATCACGACGCCGGGGCTCATCAACACCGACTTCGCCGACGTGAAGATGATCATGACGAACGCCGGCTCCGCCCTCATGGGCATCGGCTACGCGTCGGGTGACGGGCGGGCCGTCAACGCCGCCCGAGCCGCCATCTCGAGCCCGCTCCTCGAGGCGAGCATCGAAGGGGCGCGCGGGATCCTGCTCAACATCTCGGGCCCGTCCGACCTCGGGCTGTTCGAGGTCAACGAGGCGGCCGACATCATCTCCCAGACGGCGCACGCCGACGCCAACATCATCTTCGGTGCCGTGATCGACGACGCCCTCGGCGAGGAGGTGCGGGTGACGGTGATCGCCGCCGGCTTCGACCGCTTCGACGGCGAGCGCCGGACGGAGCGGGCGACCATCGGCCTCTCCGACACCGACCTCGACGACGAGGGGCTCGACTTCGAGGACGACGAGTTCGACGTCCCCTCCTTCCTGAAGTAGCGATCACCAGGAGCCGTCGAGGGAACGCGATCGCAGTTCCCGGACTGTGACGCACGGAGGCCGGGTCTGGGGGCCCGGCCTCCGTCGCGTCGGCACCACCCTCCCCGGCTCCCAAACGGTCCTCGCCGTCACGCCGTCATGCGACACCATGGTGGCCATGGCATCGGTGACGCGAACCCCCGACGAGACCCACCGCTCCACCGACGAGCTGGAGGCCGGTCTCGACCACGTGCGGTGTGCACCCCGGGAGGAGGGCGTTGTCCAACTCGTCGTCGCCCGCCCGGAACCCGAGGCGCGCGCCGTCCTCGCCGAAGGGCGGCTCGATCTCGACGCCGGCCTGCTCGGCGACGGCTGGGCCGAGCGGGGAAGCCGCAGCACGCCCGACGGCGCCGCCGATCCGAGAGCGCAGGTGACGCTCATGAACGCGCGTGCCGCCGATCTCCTCGCCGGCGACCGCAGCCGATGGGCGCTGGCGGGCGACCAGTTCTACGTCGACTTCGACATCGGCGAGGAAAACCTCCCCGCCGGTGCGCGCATCGCGATCGGATCGGCGGTTGTCGAGGTGAGCGACAAGCCGCACACGGGGTGCAAGAAGTTCGCCCAGCGATTCGGGGCGGACGCCCTCCGGTTCGTGAACTCGCCGGAGGGCCGTCGGCTCCGGCTACGGGGCGTGAACGCCCGGGTGATCGAGCCGGGTGTCGTGAAGGTCGGCGACCCCGTCTCGAAGGTCTGAGAGGCGACTCGTGGGATGGCTGCGAACCGACCTCGGCCCCGCCCGGGTGTGCTTCACCGACCGTCGCGGTGGCGTGTCCGCTCGCCCGTACGACTCGCTCGACCTCTCGACGCTCGCCGGCGACGATCCGGCTGCGGTGGCCGAGAACCGCACCCGCGTCGCCCGCCACCTCGGCCTGCCCCCGCCCTCGGAGTGGGTGCCGATCCGCCAGGTGCACGGCGTGACCAC
>DATLFW010000195.1:0-4378 GCA_035540775.1 Acidimicrobiia bacterium | reverse complement strand
CGCCGGGCTCGTTCCGCCACTTCGGGACGCCGACGTCGCCGTCGTCAACGTCGAAATGGCCATCGCCGAGGGCGGCACGGCGCAGGCGGGGAAGGAGTTCACCTTCCGCGCTCCACCCTCGGCCGCCACGACGCTCGCCGCTGCCGGAATCGACGTCGGCGCCCTCGGCAACAACCACGCCGCCGACTTCGGCATCGACGCCCTCGTGGAGACGGTCCGGCACTTGCGCGGCGCCGGGGTCCGACCAGTAGGCGCCGGCCGCAACGCCGACGAGGCGTTCGCCCCGGCGGTCGTCGAGGTGGCCCGCCCCGGGAGTGCGCCCGTGTCGGTCGCCTTCGTGTCGGCCAGCGGCGTCGTCCCGGCCGGCTTCGCCGCCGCCGACTCCACTCCCGGGATCGCCTCTGCCTACGAGCAGCAGCGGTTGCTCGATGCGGTGACGGCAGCGGCCGAGGCACACGACGTCGTGGTGGCCCTCCTGCACTGGGGCGTCGAGCGGGCGCCCTGCCCCACGGTGAGCCAGGTGGCGCTCGGTGACGCGCTGGTGGGAGCCGGCGCCCACGTCGTCGTCGGAAGCCACCCGCACGTCCTGCAGCCCGTCGTCGAACGTGGCGGGGGCGTGATCGCCTACTCACTCGGCAACTTCGCCTGGCACTCCCGCTCGGGCCCGCAAGGCGAGACGGGCGTCCTGGAGGTGCGCTTCGTCGGCGATCGCGTCGACGGATTCAGCTTCCACCCGCACATGCTCGATGCCAGTGGCGCGCCGGTCCCGGCGAACGCCGCCGCTGCCGCTCGCATCGAGTCGGCCGTGGAACGCGCCTGTCCGGTCGTCGTCTGAACGCCACGACGCAAGAACAAGTGGTCGGAAATCTTTCCATCGCGCTGTGCGGGTGGTTCCACTTCGCTGAATGGAAACATTTTCTTCCATTGCTGTCCCTTGACCGCGGTGGCGTGTCATAATGGAAGAAAATCCTTCCAGAAATGACCGGAGGCAACGGTGCGGCACCCGAAAGCCGTGGAACTCGGCCAGGCGATCCGACGGGCGAGGAAGGACGCCGGCCTGACGCAAGCCGACCTCGGAGCCTTCGTGGGTGATGCCGACCGTCACGTGGTCGCCGCCATCGAACGCGGGGAAGTGACGACGCAGCTGCAGCGCCTGCTCGACATCGTGGATGCTCTCGGGCTCGAGATCGCGCTGCGGCCGCGTACGCAACGGCTTGCGGCGTCGGGCAACGACCCGCACGGCGCGGCCCGATGAGCGTCCGCTCACCACTGCGCGTCCACCTCTACGGAAGGCACGTGGCCGATCTCCTCGACGCCGGCGGGAACGCCGCTGTCCGGTACACGCCGGCGGCACAGCAAGCCCCCGCCAGATCCCGGCTGTCTCTCTCCCTGCCGGTACGCGAGTCGCTCTATCCCGCCACCGGCCCCGGAGGACGATTCGTCAGGTCGTTGCTCCCGGAAGGACGGACGCTCGCGTGGGCGGTCGAACACTTCGGCATTCCCGAAGACGACCGGTTCGGTTTGATCGCCGTTCTCGGGCGTGACGTGGCCGGAGCGGTGGAGGTCGTCGCGCCCGGCAGCGAACGGTCGGTCGACCCCCGTTACGAAGTCCTGTCGAACGACGAACTCGTCGCCATCGTCGAGCGTGCCCATACCAAGGGCCTCGGTCTGGACCGGCAGCGCGGCATCCGCCTCTCACTGGCAGGACTCCAAGACAAGGTGCTGCTCCACCAGGTCGAGGGTCGCTATGCGGCGCCCATCGACGGAGCACCGTCGACGCTCATCGTGAAACCGGAGTACCAGCGCGACCCACGCGGCGAGCGGCACTTCGACGGCATCGCGACCAACGAGCTCTACTGCCTCACGCTCGCCCGGCGTTGTGGCTTCTCGGTCCCCCCGTCCCGCGTCGAGCGTTTCGGCGGGATCTCCGCACTGGTCGTCGAGCGCTACGACCGCCAGGTCGAGCCCGACGGAACGGTCCGTCGGATCCACCAGGAAGACCTCTGTTCCGCCCTCGGTGTGGATCCCCTGTTGAAGTACGAGAAACCTCACGCCGAGCGACACTCGCCGGGTGGTGCCTGGGGAGCCGTCGCCGCGGCCGTTGCACGGCCCGGGCCGACGCTCAGAGACCTCGCCGGTGTCCTGGCCGAACACGTCGGTCGCGCCAAGATCGCACCCTTTCTGCAAGCGGTCACGTTCAACGTCGCCATCGGCAACGCGGATGCTCATGCCCGCAACTACTCGGTCCTTCTCCACGAAGACGGCGCAGTGACGATGGCGCCCTTGTACGACCTCGTTTCGACCAGGATGTGGGACTGGCTCGATCGCGACGCCGCTCAATCAGTGGCCGGTGAAGAGGAGATCGACGAGATCACGGGTCGCCACCTCGTCGAGGAGGCCGTCACCTGGGACATTCCGGAGACGGTGGCTCGGAAGCACGTCACCTCCACGCTGACCGCCATCGAGCGCCAGCGCGTGGCAGCCGTCGAGGAGTCCGTTGCGTCGGGAGGAGACGCGCAGGTCGCGACCCGGATTGCCGCGATGGTGCGAGCGCGCCTCGAACGGATGCTCGACCATCGGTCGCCAGAAGGTGCGCCCCGTTACCGTGGCGCCCGTCTCCGAGAGGCGTGAGAGGTCAGCGCTTCTTGGGCTTCCGGTAGCCGAGGAGGAGTTCGGCCAGCAGGCGGACGCCCCACCCGGTGCCGCCCTTCGGCTGGTAGCCGTTGGCGCCGTTGTTCCGCCACGCCGGGCCGGCGATGTCGAGGTGCGCCCACGGAACGTCCTCGACGAACTCCTTGAGGAACAGGGCCGCCGTGATGGTGCCGGCTGCCCGCCCCTGGCTGACGTTCTTCAGGTCGGCGACGTCGGAGTCGAGCATCTTGCGGTAGTCGTCGGGCATCGGGAGTTCCCACACCCGCTCCCCCGTCCGCTCGGCCGCATCCTTCACCAGCTGGACGGCGTCGGCGTTGTTGCCCATCACGCCGGCGATCTCCTCGCCGAGCGCCACCGGGCAGGCGCCAGTCAGCGTCGCCAAATCGACGATGAGATCGGCCCCCGCCTCCACAGCCAGGCAGAGCGCGTCCGACAGGACCAGCCGCCCCTCGGCGTCCGTGTTCAGCACCTCGACGGTCTTGCCGTTGCGGATGGTCAGAACGTCGCCCAGCTTGGTCGCCTTGCCGCTCGGCATGTTCTCGGTGGCCGGCACGAGCCCGATCACCTTCACCGGCGGCCGCAGCTCGGCCACGATCGACATCAGACCGATGACCGCCGCGCCTCCCGCCATGTCGTACTTCATGGTCTCGATGAACCCCGACGGCTTGAGGTTGATGCCGCCGGAGTCGAAGGTGATGCCCTTCCCGACGATCGCCACCGTGCCGCGAGGGCGCTCGGGCGTGTAGGTCATACGGATGAGCCGGGGCGGCTCGTCGCTCCCCGCCGCCACGCCGAGGAGACCGCCCAGGCGCTCCTGCTCGCAGCGCGCCTTGTCCCACACCGTCGTGCGGACGCCCTTGATGCTGCGCGCGACGCGGGCCATCTCCGAGGGCGTCACCTTCTTCGGAGGTCCGTTGACCAGGTCGCGGGCGAGGTTGACGCCCCGGGCCACGATGTCCCCGTGCGCCAGGCCGCGCCGGGCAGCGTCGCCACCGCCGTGGATCTTCACCCGCCGCAGCTTCGTGGGACCCGACCCGTTCTTCGAGCCCGCCCCCTTCTGGTCGAGGTACTGGTAGGCGCCGAGCGCAAAGCCCTCGGCGACCGCCTGAGCCGCGTCGCTCTCACCCAGGGAGTCGGAGAGCGAGTCGAGGAACGTCGTCGTCACCTCGGCGACCTTCGACGAGTTGCGGGCGACGGCCGCCGCCGCCCGGCGAAGCGTGTCGACGTCGACCTTCCGCTCGTCACCGAGCCCGACGAGGATGACGGCGTCGGCCCCGAGCGCCTTGCCCGCCGGGACGGCGAGTGTCTGGCCGACGTTGGCCTGGAAGTCGGTCTCCTTGAGGAACGCCTTCAGTGTGCCGCCGAGCGCCTCGTCGAGCGCCCTGGCGCCCGCCCCGAGCTTCGGACCCTTGAAGACGGGCACCGCCAGCATCGGGGTTCGCACCTTCTCGATGGCGGTCGAGGTGAGCGAGAACGAGAGGGCCACGGTTACTCCTTGGTGTCGGGCTCGGACGGCGCTTCAGTCGACCCGGCACGGACAGGGCGGTACGCCCCCTCCTGCCAACGGGCCAGGGTGTAGACGAGATCGGCGAGACGGTTGAGGTAGGGGACGACCTGGCTGCCTTCCAGCCAGCCGGCGTCGGCCGCAGCGACCGAAGCGCGCTCGGCCCGACGAACGACGGCTCGGGCGAGGTCGAGGGCGGCGGCGAGCCGGTTCTCGCCCGGC